>CAYNBZ010000042.1:0-20218 GCA_964395975.1 uncultured Muribaculaceae bacterium
ATATATATTAACAACATAGAAATAAACTATGCAACACCCACCCATCTATAAAAAGAAGAGGGTGACCATTCCTTTTGGGTCACCCTCTTCACAATAATATGCATAAAGACTAATCAATTATATCAAAACCTGTATAGCGATGCAAGACTTTCGGTATGCGAATGCCCTCAGGCGTTTGATTGTTTTCGAGCAAAGCAGCCATAATGCGAGGCAAAGCAAGCGCCGAACCATTGAGTGTATGACACAAGTGTGTTTTTTTGTCATCACCGCGATAGCGACACTTCAGCCTGTTGGCCTGATAACTTTCGAAATTAGACACCGAACTTACTTCAAGCCAACGTTTTTGAGCGGCAGAAAATACTTCAAAGTCAAACGTAATTGCCGATGTAAAACTCAAGTCACCACCACACAAACGCAATATGTGCCATGGCAATTCGAGTTTTTCGAGCAACCCTTGTACATGATCTTTCATTAGTTCAAGAGCTGCATATGAATTTTCGGGTTTTTCGATTCGCACGATTTCCACCTTGTCAAACTGATGCAGCCTGTTCAGCCCTCGTACATCCTTACCATACGATCCTGCTTCGCGACGGAAACATGCCGAATAAGCACAATTCATCTTTGGCAATTCCTTTTGGTCGAGAATCACATCACGATATAAATTGGTTACAGGAACCTCAGCTGTGGGAATCAAATATAGATTGTCAAGATTGCAGTGGTACATCTGACCCTCTTTGTCGGGTAATTGTCCGGTTCCATAGCCCGAAGCTTCATTAACGACATACGGCGGCTCTATTTCAATATAACCTGCTTTTCCTGCCTCATCAAGGAAAAACTGAATCAAAGCTCGTTGTAACCTCGCACCTTTACCCATATAAACAGGGAAACCGGCACCAGTGATTTTTACGCCAAGATCGAAGTCGATAAGACCATATTTCTTTGCCAGATCCCAATGTGGCAGAGCATCTTCAGGAAGATCAGGCATTGAACCTCCCTCTTTTTCAACTATGTTGTCCTCTGCACCATTTCCTTCATGCACCATCGGGGATGGTATATTCGGAATCGATAACAATATCTCGGTTATTTCATTTTCTGCATTTTTGACACGCTCATCAATGGCTTTGTTGCCCTCTTTCAACTCGGCAACACCGGCTTTCACCTTTTCAGCCTCCTCTTTTTTGCCTTGTTTCATCAATGCACCAATCTCGGCAGCCAACTTATTAAGTTGTGCGGCTTGGTTGTCGCGTTTGGTTTGTGCTTCACGACGTTCCTTGTCGAGTTCCAAAACCCTCGTGATAAGTTTGCGACCATCGAAATGCTTCACGGCAAGGCGAGCAATTACATCTTCGGGGTTTTCCTTGATTAAAGCTAATGTTAACATTTATCCTTTTTGATGTTTATTGTTTTCGAGATAATGATAGCAGGCAGCATCAACCGAGCAATTCACGTACCTTTGCCGAAATCGCCTTTCCGTCGGCACGACCTGCCAATTCCTTTGAAGCGACACCCATTACTTTGCCCATCTCCTTTGCCGACACAGCTCCGACACGGGCAATTATTTCTTTCAAGGCGGTTGCTAATTCTTCTTCAGAAAGCTGCTTGGGCAAATATTCTTCAATCACACTTGCCTCTGTCAACTCGCTTTGTGCAAGCTCATCGCGATTTTGGTTTTTATAGATTTCGGCACTCTCACGGCGCTGTTTTACCATCTTGGCAAGTATCTTGTTGGCCACCTCATCGGTAAGTTCCCCATCGGCTCCTTTTGCTGTTTTTGCTTCGAGAAACTCTTTCTTTATACCACGTAAAGCTTCAAGTCGGGCATGATCACGAGCCAACATGGCTTTCTTGATATCATTGTTTATAATGTCAAATAAACTCATAACAAAACCTCTATTAATAAAATATGTTTAAAATAATGCGGTGCAATTGCAAACCAACTCTGCATTACACCGCAAAATTACTATAAATTCGTATATTTAGACAGCTTCAGATGCAAAAATAAAACCGTTGTTACTCGAATTGTATTTTCTTTCCGCTACCACCCGTGCTCGGTTCTTCCTTTTTGTGAGGAATCTCCTCCACTATTGTATGCGGCGTTTTGGGATGGTCGCGCTTGAATGTAGGTTTTGCCAACGCCGTTATCACATCGTCATCATCCATCTCTTCAGGCTTTAACACCATATATTTGTTTTTAGTTCGTATCTGGGTGTTTATCGCCTTTCCATATACTTCCTCGATAGTGTCCTTACCCGATTTTGTTTCTTGCTCTTTGCGACTATCGATTTTTGCAACATCAGAAAAGGTCGTTTCAAAACCTGCGGCAAGTATGGTTACTTTTACCTTTGCGCCGAGCGTATTATCGTATGCAGCACCCCATATTACATCAACCGAACTGTCGAAATTTGCCATGAACTCCTGCACCTCGTCCATCTCGCTTATGGCAAATGCGTGTTCCGTTTCTTCGGGCGAAAAGTATAAATTGAGTAATATGCGTGTGGCACGATACACATCGCGATTCTTTAACAACGGTGAACGCAAAGCATCGGCAATGGCCGTGGTAACACGATTATCACCCTCACCAAATCCGGAGCTGATAATTGCAACACCGCTATCGCGCAAAGTAGTATCAACATCGCGCATGTCTATGTTGATATACCCATCGATTGTAATCATTTCCGAAATGCTTCGTGCTGCTGTGGTAAGGGTGTCATCAGCCTTGCACATAGCATTGACAAAGGTAAAATCTTTATAAATCTCGGTCAACCGTTCATTATTGATAATCATAAGGGCATCAACATATTTTTTCATCTCCTCGGCACCTTTCAGAGCCTTCAATATCTTGCGTTCTCCCTCAAAAAGGAATGGGATGGTTACGATACCCACCGTCAACACGCCTTTTTCCTTGGCTATACGAGCCACCACAGGAGCCGCACCGGTTCCCGTACCACCTCCCATACCAGCCGTGATGAATACCATTTCTGTCTGCTGGTCAAACAGTCCGGCAATCTCGTTGCTGCTTTCTTCGGCAGCTGCACGGGCCACATCGGGCTTGTTTCCGGCACCAAGTCCATGAGTAGTTTCTGGCCCTATAAGCAACTTTTTTGGTACAGGTGACTTCTTGAGAGCTTGATTATCGGTATTAAGAACTACAAACGACACTCCGTCGATTTTTTGTTGGAACATGTTGTTTACGGCATTGTTGCCACCTCCACCAACGCCTATTATCTTAATTTTTGCAGGAGTCGTAGCTTCGTCCAAAAAATCAGGTTCAGTGTCTAATATATCATCAATTTTTGCAGGAGCCGTAGCTTCCTCCATAGAAAAAGCACACTCATTTTTATTATCAGACATAATTTATAATTTTATAGGGTTTTGTATAATTTTCTATATATCACTTGTGCTTAGTGTTATCGTTGTCATCACTGTCATAATAGGCATCGTCTGACTCTTCAAACACTTTTGTCACTTTATCTTGCAATCTCTGGAAAATATTCTTGAATTTTTTTACTTTTTTAGGAGCATCAATGTTGTCATTGCTTTCATCAGGCTGCTTTACATTTTTTGGTACTTCTATGGGCTTCTCATCTTCCATGCTGTCGATAACTCTTGAAGACTTTAATTCGTCTTCAGGTATCACCACAGGAGCCTCTTCTTCAACGACAACAGGCTCTTGTACACAACTATCATCGGATTTCATCATGGAAGCAACCTGTTTGGCAATTGAAATTATCTGCAAGTATTCCATGCCTCCTGCGGCCTTGTCATGAAGGAATGCATTAGATGGCAAACTGCCAAAGCGTACTTTCAGTTTCGTCATTTCCTCAACAAGGCGATTGAAGCCATTAAGTTGCGAACCTCCGCCCACAAGTACAACACCGGCAGCAATCTCTTCCCGCGACAGACGCGAGTAAGCTATCTGTTCATTTATGTTAGCTACGATTTCCTGAGAGCGAGCTACGACATAGTTTTGAACATCCGACATTTGCACTCCATCTACAAGTATGCTGTGTCCCGACCCCGATGCTATCGCATTACCCGAAGTTTTCTTTATCTCTTCGGCTACATCTTCAAGCACTTTAAGGCTTGTGAGGTCGCGCGTTATTAATTGGCTACCCATTGGTAGTGTAGCAAGATATTGCAGCACACCGTTACGATAAATCGAAACAGTCGTTGTTTCGGCTCCGAAATCCACAAGCATACACCCCAACTGGCGTTCTTCGTTAGTGAGTATATAATCGGCCAAGGCAAGTTGAGTAACAATGAAACCTTTTATGGCATATTGAGAATCGAGAGCACGATTGATGTTCGTTTTCAGTGTGTTTTTTGCAACCACACCATTCAATTGTACCTTTACACTTGTGCCATAAGCACCTATGGGATTTACAATTTCGTTATTGTCGACAAAATAACGGCATGGTATCACATCGAGTATGTCACCATGCACCTCGGCTTCGGAGTAATAACGGTCTTTCAATGTTTCTATGGCATTTTCGGTAATCATGCTTTCCTCGTCGAATATAGTGGAAACCTGCATGGCATAATTGTGCATCGACCTACCTCCTATTCCCACATACACACCTGTTATCTTCTTGGGACTAATACGCGCCTCAAGGCGTGAAATCACACGATTTATCCTCATTTTAGTTTCTTCCACATTCTGTATGCAACCATACCTCACACAATTGAGAGAACGTTCGGCCTCTATGTCGAGAATATCTACGCCTCCTTTGGCATTAGGCTCTCCCAAAACACCAACAATCTTGGAACTGCTTATCTCCAATGCTACTACATATTGCTTATTTTCCATATACTTAACTTTTTTCCCTTTCACTCTATTATATTACCTTCAACTCCCTCTACAGCGACCGATTCAATATCGGGAGTTTGTTCATCTTCTTCAGGATCGTAAGGTGCAAAATATGGTACTTGCTTGCTGCGCAAAGTTCCAACCACTTGGTAGTCCCACTTAAGTGATATTTCAGTATAAGCATCCCACCCTTTCTTGGGCATGACCTTATCGTAAAATAATTTCAGTTTCTCAAATTTCGACTTCAGTCCGTCGGGGTTTCCCAAATTTACGATGTGCCCACAAATAGAAGGGACGAAACACACATTGTTGGAATCACGCACCGAATACATCGACACCAACCCCACCAACGAAGTGTCGTTTTCGACATAATTAATCAACGGCAGTAAGCGTAACGGTTTGTAACTTCCCGTGAAGTCGCCTTCGACTACTGGCACATCAGCATGATACCGGCCATCGGCTGTCATCTTCTTCCCATGCTGATTGACATAATACACGCTGCCGTCACCCTTATCATATACCCTCATCACCGGCACGAATTGGCGAGCCGCAATCACAAGGTGATTCATACCCGATACGAAACATTCCACATCTTCTAAATAATCGCACCGGTTTAGCATCCGTTCCATACTGTCGGTGTCGATACCCATAATAAGTTGTCCTACCGGAAGCATATTATTAGCCATAAGTTCATCCAATATACCATTTTGCGAAACGAAAGTGGCAGAGTCGTTATTGAGAATAACCACATCTACTTGCACGCATTTTTCGAATTGCGAACAATGGCTCGCCCATACGACAGCACTCGCAAGCAATGCCGTAACAACCAATAGGGTTATGTATTGTGCCGTTCGTTTCATGAGTGTTGTTTTATTATATTAGATATTTCCGGCAAATAATCGCAAATATCACCGGCTCCGGCAGTGAGCAACACATCAAAGTTTCGGCTTCTAACCAAATCGAGCAAATGCTCCTTGTCGCACATCTGCTTATGATCGCATATTATGTCTTTAAATATCAGATCTGAAGTCACACCTGGCAACGGTTGCTCGCGAGCCGGATATATGTCAAGCAATATTACCTCATCTGCAAGCGACAACGCCTTGGCAAACTCCGGGGCAAAATCGCGAGTGCGGCTATATAAATGAGGTTGAAAAATAACCGTCAGCTTGTGTCCCTGATACAAATCGCGCACTGAACTAATGCTCGCTTTTAGCTCATCAGGGTGATGTGCGTAGTCATCAATCAGCACCTTGCCATGTATGCCCTGTTCTTTAATCCAAAACTCAAAGCGTCGTTTGGCACCACCAAACGTAAACATCGCATCACGCATGACTTCAGCTTCAACACCTACCAAATAGCATACTGCCATGGCCGCAACTGCATTTTCTATGTTTATATCGACAGGAACACCAAGACTTATATTTTTGATAACATTGTCATTGGGCGCTACGAAATCAAACAATATCTCACCGTTTCCTTTGCGGATGTTCTCTGCATGGAAATCACCTTCATTACGTGAGTAGCTGTAAACACGCACACCTGCAACAGGCCGTGGTTTCAATTTCAGACCCGTATGGACTATCAATGCTCCGTCGGGATGAATAAGCTCTGTGAAATGTGCAAAACTTTCCAAATAAGCATTTTCCGTACCGTATATGTCAAGGTGATCGGGATCGGTAGCTGTGATGACAGCTATATAAGGACTGAGATGGTGGAACGAGCGATCGAATTCGTCGGCCTCTATCACCGTATAATGGCTACCGACATCAAGCAAAAAATTACTGTCATAATTCCGCAAAATTCCCCCGAGAAAGGCACTGCAACCGATTGACGAATTGTGCAGTATGTGAGCTGCCATGCTTGATGTGGTGGTCTTGCCATGCGTACCTGCAAAGCACAAACCTTTTGAATGACGAGTAATTACACCTAATACTTCAGATCGTTTCATCACATCGAAACCTTTTGAACGGAAATATTGCAACCCTATATGATCTTCAGGTATGGCGGGAGTATAAACTACGAGTGTATTTTCACGATCACGGCAATAATCGGGAATTAATTCTTCGGCTTCATCGTAGCATATTTCCACGCCTTCATGCGTAAGTTCATCGGTGAGCATAGTACGAGTTCGGTCATATCCGGCAACCTTACAACCAATCGCCAAAAAATACCGTTCCAATGCAGCCATTCCTATACCGCCTGCTCCGACAAAATATATCGATTTGTATTTCATTTGTCATCCCTCATTTAAGACGTGTAATTTTACGCAATAGCTTCTCCATTTGATCGACAATGCGACCATCGGCATCGGACAATGCCATTTTTTTTACGTTGGCAGCAAGCGAGGTAAGACGTTTCTCATCGGATACAGTTTCAATCAACAGTCCGACAAGCAAATCAACAGCATCGGCATCGCGTACCATTATTGCAGCATCTTTCGCCACCAGCGCCTCGGCATTTTTTGTCTGATGATCCTCGGCCACGTTTGGAGATGGAACAAGTATCGATGGCTTGCCGAGTAATTGTAATTCTGCAATTGAACTTGCACCGGCCCTGCTTACCACAAGGTCGGCTGCACGATATGCCACATCCATGTTGCTTACAAATGGCATCCGCAACACATTTTTTGCCCCCGACCGCGCAAGAGCTTCGCGAGTATCCTCATCATAATATTTACCGGTCTGCCAAATTACCTGCAAGTCACTTTCATGCAACTTTATAAGTTCCAGACCGACTTTGATACTTTCGTTAATAGTTCGCGCACCAAGACTGCCACCTATCACAAGAACGGTTTTACGCCTTGCATCAAGACCGAGTTCTTCGATAGCCTCTTTTTGCGACAAATTGCATTCCACGAGTGCACGTCTAACAGGATTACCAGTTACGACTATCTTATCGGCAGGAAAAAATTTTTCCATTCCGTCATATGCCACACATATCACATCGGCACGCGAAGCAAGCAATTTATTGGTTACTCCCGCATAGGAATTCTGTTCCTGTATCAGTGTCGGGATGCCTTTTTTCTGAGCCTCCTTAATCATCGGTCCGCTCGCATAACCACCTACACCTATAGCCACATCGGGTTTGAAGTCTCGCAAAATGCTTTTGGCTCTGCGCATACTTTTAAACAGCTTCAACAACACGGCAAAATTACGCCATAAACGTTTGCGGTCGAAACCACACACCGGCAACCCAATTATTTCATAACCGGCCGCTGGCACTCGATCCATTTCCATTCGCCTTTCAGCTCCAACAAAAAGTATTTCAGCATCACCGTGCCGCCGTTTTATTTCATTGGCAATGGCTATTGCAGGGAAGATATGTCCTCCCGTTCCACCACCGCTTATCAATATTTTCATCTTTCTTGTAGTCATGTCGTATATACACAATTAAGCTATCTGTGCCGGATTTTCGGCTTGAAGCACTTTTGATTGATTATGGTCATTGTCCGACAAATCCGCCTTACTGTTCTCGCCACGTTGTACAGCATGCTTGCTCACATTAATCATCACTCCAAAAGCAATGTTTACTGCTACAATCGATGAACCACCGGCAGAAATAAGCGGCAGTGGTTGTCCCGACACTGGCACCATGCCACAATTAATGGCAATGTGCGACAATGCTTGTACTGTAATCATCACAGCTGAACCAAGAACAAGCAATGCAGGAAACGCACGTGTACACCGTTGGGCAATATTGCCTGCTCTCGCAAGCAAAGCAAGGAAAAGCACGAGTACCACGATGCCACCGACAAGCCCCATTTCTTCTATAATAATCGAATATATATAGTCAGAGAATGCCAGAGGCAAACGACTGCTTTCACGCGAATTTCCTGGGAACACTCCAAACACACCTCCATGAGCCCGTGCCATATAGGCATACTGCTCCTGCAAATATGTACCTTTTAACGGATGTTCGAGGCATTCATCTTCATTCCAGTTAAAGCGAGCAATGCGATTCACGCGTGTTATTGTACGATTGTCATTGACATTTTCAGCAACTTCAATTTCTGTGTCATTTACACTATTTTTTGAAGAAGTTAAATTTACATATGTAGCTCCAACAATACCATACACCAACAGGACGATAACGAACTTTTTCAACTGCACACCTCCGATCAGCATCATCGACAAACTTATGCACATAAGAATAGCTGTATTGGTAAAGCCCTGTTTATAGGTTAGTCCTCCATAAAAAAGCACAATGACGGCACTCAATACGACACCCACAGTGCGCACACCACCAGGCTCCTGATACCGCGACATTATCAATGCCACAAGCAGCACAGTAGCCAACTTGGCAAATTCAGCCGGTTGGATCGAGAATCCGAAAAACGACAACGAACGCATTGCGCCATTTATCATCTCGCCATAATTCATCACATATATGAGTCCCACCACAGAAGCAATTGCAAACAGGCCTATTCCATATCTGAACTTTTTGGTTCTGTACGAAAAGCATTGCGTGAGGAATAATGCGACACCGCCGACAAGCAATGTCGCAACATGTTTGCCGATAGGACCATATATACCTGAGGTACCCACCTGCTGTATCGATGCGCTGAATGACTCCACAATAGATATTAAGCAAAGCGTACAATATATACCCCATATCCAAGGATCGCCATAGCGATTTTTCACGCTCGTCTGCACACTTTTCCTCTTTTCGGCTTCCATGACTTTATTTCAATGCATTGACACAATCCTTAAACTGGCAACCACGATCTTCATAACTCTTGAACAAGTCGAAACTTGCACAGCATGGCGACAGCAGCACTGTATCGCCCTCAGATGCAAGATTGTGGCACTTTGCAACGGCATCTTCCATACTACCTGCATCTTCCACCACAGGCACTTTCCCGTCAAAGAAATCGTGCAACTTGGCATTATCCACACCAAGGCACACAATGGCTTTCACCTTTTCCTTTACAAATTTCTCGATTTCGCTATAATCGTTTCCTTTATCCTTGCCCCCGAGAATTAATACCACCGGTGTTGTCATGCTTTCTAGTGCATACCAACAAGAGTTGACATTAGTGGCTTTCGAATCATTGACATACCTAACACCACCCACCGTCCTTACATATTCAAGGCGGTGTTCTACAGCCTCAAAATCTTCGAGAGCATGGCGTATCACATCATTCTTTATATCAAGTATCGATGCCGACAATCCTGCCGCCATCGAATTATACATGTTATGCAATCCTTTCAGGGCAAGATCATTCTTGTCTATAATAAGTTTGTCGCTATCCTTTTGTAACACGATTTCACCATCCTTATCAAGATAAGCGGCAGCCTCAGGATCATATTGCTCTGAAAACGGATACATTCGAGCTTCTACTTTCAAGCGTTTTAATTGTGCTGATATAATCGGGTCGTTTTCCCAAAATATAAATGAATCATCGCCAGTCTGATTCTGTAAGATTCTGAACTTCGCAGCCACATAATTTTCCATTTTGTGGTCATAACGGTCGAGATGGTCTGGAGTTATATTAAGCAACACGGCAATGTTGGCCTTAAACTCATACATATTGTCGAGTTGGAAACTGCTCAATTCTATCACATACACATCATGAGGCTCTACAGCCACTTGCAACGCAAGGCTGCGACCGACATTTCCGGCTAACCCTACGTCTAAACCGGCCTCTTTCAGTATATGGTAAGTGAGCAACGTCGTTGTAGTCTTTCCGTTGCTGCCTGTAATACAAACCATTTTTGAATTGGTGAAACGACCTGCAAATTCTATTTCGGAAATAACAGGCACATTCTTGTCGCGCAATTTCAAGATTATGGGTGCATCATTGGATATTCCCGGGCTCTTTATAACTTCATCTGCACACAAAATACGGTCGACAGAGTGCCCCCCGTCTTCCCATTCGATGCCATATTTATCAAGCATAGCTGCATATTTGGATGCAATCTTTCCCGAATCAGACAGGAACGTGTCATAACCTTTCATATACGAAAGTACTGCAGCTCCTACACCACTTTCGCCCCCGCCCAATATTACAATTCGCTTTTTTATATATTGTTGCTTCATCATCTAATTTTTAACGTTACAAATGTTATTGCAGCCAAGAAGATTGCCACGATGCAAAATCGCATCACAATCTTCGGCTCGGGCACGGCATTGAAAGGCCGTTTAATAAGTGACTCGATGCCCGCACTTGCATCGACCTGAAAATGATGGTGCAAGGGGGTCATCTTGAATATGCGTTTGCCGATGCCACACTTTTTCTTCGTGTACTTGAAATATGCCACTTGAATCATCACCGACAAGTCTTCAACGAGAAAAATGGCACACATGATTGGTATCAACAGTTCTTTTCGTATGAGGATTGCAAACACGGCAATCAACCCGCCCAATGTTAGGCTGCCAGTATCGCCCATGAACACCTGCGCCGGATATGAATTATACCACAAGAAACCTATCGTAGCCCCGATAAAAGCTGCGGCAAAAACCACAAGTTCTGCACTGTCGGGAATATACATGATATTCAAATATGACGAATATATGACGTTGCCTCCAAGGTAACACATAATGGCAAGAGCTACCCCTATTATTGCAGATGTGCCGGTAGCAAGCCCATCGAGCCCATCAGTCAGGTTTGCCCCGTTGCTGACCGCTGTCACCACGAATATTGTGACAAGTATAAACAAAATCCATCCCCCGGTTTTGGCATAATCGCCCATCCACTTTGTAAGACTTGAATAATCAAAATTGTTATTCTTAACAAAAGGTATCGTGGTCTGTGCAACTTTAATATCTTCGGTTTTGTGGTTTACAACGATTTCATGCTCGGCTACATGAGTTTCGATATTTTCACGCATCACAATATCCGGACTGAGGTACATGGTCAACCCCACTATAAGTCCGAGTCCAACCTGTCCAACAATCTTGAATTTACCCTTAAGTCCTTCTTTGTCATGATGGGCAACCTTTATATAGTCATCGGCAAAGCCGATGGCCCCAAGCCATACTGTGGAAATAATCATCAACACCATATAAATATTATTGAGTTTTCCCACAAGCAAACATGGAACAAGTATCGAAATAATGATGATGATACCACCCATAGTGGGAGTCCCTTTTTTGCTCATCTGACCTTCGAGCCCCAAATCGCGCACGATTTCACCTACTTGCATAAGTTGCAGCCTGTCGATGATACGGCGGCCTATGACCGTAGCTATAAACAACGACAATATCAATGCCATCCCCGAACGGAACGTGAGATAGCTCATCAGCCTCGCTCCAGGGAAATCGATTTGCTCTAAATATTGGAACAGATAATACAACATCGCCTTAGTTCATACAACTTTGGTTTTCATCCTCAAACAGTGCTTCAATCACTTCTTTGTCATCAAAGTGATGTTTCACGCCCTTGATTTCCTGATAATCTTCATGCCCTTTTCCTGCAACAAGTACCACATCGCCTCGTTCGGCAAAACAAGTGGCTGCTTTAATTGCTTCACAGCGATCGGCAATCTTTATCGTATGACGACGGGCATTGATGTCAAGCCCTGCTTCCATATCACGCAATATGTCCTCAGGTTCTTCAAATCGCGGATTGTCGCTCGTAAGTATCAACCTGTCGCTACGCAGCGCGGCCTCCTTGGCCATTATTGGACGCTTTCCCTTGTCACGATTACCGCCGGCACCCACTACGGTGATTATCTTGCCATTAGAACCAACCACCTCACGAATGGTATCAAGCACGTTGACAAGCGCATCCGGGGTGTGGGCATAATCGATTATAGCAGTATATCCGCGCGGCGATATCAGCGTTTGGAAACGTCCTGCAACAGGCACAAGCAAACTCATTTTCACAGCCACCTCATCCTCCGGAAATCCAAGTAATAGCGAAGCTCCGTACACAGCTGTCAAGTTATAAGCATTGAAACGTCCTGTAAAAAGAACCTCTATTTCACGGCCATTAACATCAAGCAAAGTGCCATTTAGCCGACTTTCAATTATTTTACCTTTAAAGTCGGCCATCGTGCGCAGAGAGTAGGTATGCTTTTCAGCGTTGCTGTTCTGCACCATGACCATACCCACCTTGTCATCGATATTTACAAGAGCAAACGCTTCATCTGGCAATAAATCAAAAAATTTTTTCTTGGCATTTATATAATTATCCACAGTCTTGTGGTAATCAAGGTGGTCACGAGTTAGATTAGTAAAGATTCCGCCTCTGAACTTGAGCCCATCGATGCGGTGCTGTACGCAGGCATGTGAACTTACTTCCATGAAAGCGTACTGGCAACCGGCCTCTACCATTTCATGCAACAGTCGGTTGAGTGTAAGAGGATCTGGGGTTGTCTGCTCGGTATGTATAACCTTCTTGTCAACAATATTGCGCACTGTTGACAACAGTCCCGCTTTGTAGCCAAGCAATTGTGCCATTTCGTATAACAAAGTAGCCGTTGTGGTCTTACCGTTTGTACCAGTGACTCCCACGAGGCAGAGCTTGGTTGAAGGATAATCAAACCATGCCGAAGCAAGCAAAGCCAATGCAACAGCACTGTTGGGTACCTCTATGTAACATACATTCGGCTCAAGTAAATCGGGTAATTTTTCACACACGACTGCCGAAGCTCCATCGGCAACAACTTGGGAGATAAATCGATGAGCATCGACTGCTACGCCGTTAACAGCAACAAACATTGCTCCACACACCATATGTCGCGAGTCACACACAAGGTCACATATTTCTATTCCGTCGGCATTGCCAACAACTCGCTTCACTGTCAACGGCTTTATTAAATCAACCAATAATTTCTTTTCCATAATATTATTATCAATTACGCAGTGTGAGTTGTATCTCGTCACCTTTTGTCAAATCACTTCCCGGCTGCAAACTCTGCTTATAAACATAGCCCATACCGGTAAATTTCACTCTTAATCCTGCCCCCTCGAGTAAATCGATGGCATCACGTATTCCAAGCCCCGTCACATCGGGAACTTTGTCGGCAGCCACAGTTTTCGGACTGTGTATTTGTGCAAAAGAACCTGCCGACCGTCCACCTACAAATGAACATGCATTATGCTTCCTTGTCGAAGCAAACATTACACCCATGCCGTTCGTGCGATCAGAATTGACAACAGTATCAGCATAAGACTCATGTCGATTGTCTCCATCGAGCATACCTCGTGCATACATCCGTTTGGCTATACTCTGAAACACCCTACCGCTGCTTCGTGCAGCACCATACTTTCCTCGCTCAAATACCACGATGCAGGAATATTGAGGGGTGTCGTACGGGAAGAATCCACAGAAAGCATAACGCTTCATACTGGTGTAATGTCCCTTGTCGAGAACATATGCCGTACCGGTTTTCCCACCAAAGTCTATTACACTATTGCGCAGGCTTTTGCCTGTTCCATGAGGATCGTGTATCACCATATGCATCATGTCGCGCAACTTTTGTGCATTAGCCTCGCTACATATGCTATCCCGAACATAAGTTACAGGAATTATAGAGTCGATTTTTTCATCATGCCTGAGTTGCTTAAGCAACGTAGGCCGCACAAACTTCCCTCCATTGGCAATTGCATTGTAAATGGCAAGCGTATAAATAGGAGGAGTGGACATTCCATATCCAAACGACATACGCGACAATTGTATGCGATTGGAATTGTCATGAGTTCCGAAGTACATATAAGGTGTAGATTCGCCCTTGATTCCCAGGATATTGAACGGATCAAAAAATCCGATTTCTCGCAACCGCTCTTTGAATCCCGATGGATTGCTGCCATATTTGGAAGTTATCAACTTGGCAATACCGATGTTCGATGAATGGGAAATAATCTCGGTTATGCTTTTGTCAGCACTGCCATGAGCGTCGGTTATGGGGCGACCACCACTATATGCCCAAGAATGCCCCGTAGAGATACGCTCGTTGACATCGACCACGATACTATCCTCAAGAGCAACAAGCATAGAGATAACTTTCATCACCGATCCTGTTTCATTTCTTAAGAAAGCATAATTTTTTTTCTCAAAATATCCTTTCCCAACATCGAATGTATCTCGACGTTCAAAATTGGACACGGCCTTTATTTCCCCGCTTTTAACATCCATAACGATTGCCGTTCCCCACAGTGGTTCAGCCTCAAGGCACATGTTGTATAGCTCTTGCTCTACTATATCTTGTATTCCGACATTTATTGTGGTCAACAAATCATAACCTTTCATGGCCGGCACATGTTCCCATCGCAAAGTGCGAATTGTCGACTGCACTTCTTGCATCAATCCGTCCTTGCCATACAACAGTGTGTCGAACGCACCTTCAAGCCCTGTTACTCCATGCATAACTATTTGGTTGTCATAGCGACCGGAATCAAGTGACAACCTGTCCATCACCACCTGCCCTATGCTTCGTGATGCTATCGAGCCGTATGGTTTGCTGCGTCGTAATTGTTCAGAAAATACAAGCCCCGATTTCGCCCGACCCTTATTGAAAAATGGGAAGCTGCGCAGCCTGTTGCGTTGTCCCAGCGATAAATTTGACGCAAGGGCATAGTTACGGTCATTGCGTTGCTCATATTTGTTCTTGAATTCATAATACCATTGTTTGGCCGTCTTGCGTCCCGGGAAAAAGGCGGCAAGGCTATCGCATAGAGCCGGCAAATAGGTATAAAATGTGTCCCGTTGTATTGCCTCGCTCTTCCAGTCGATTTTAGCATCATACAGCACAACGTTTGCAGCAAGTATCGAGCCGTCATCAGCGAGTATTCTTCCTCGTTCGGGTATCGAGGGTATAATTTCACCAAACGAACTCAGAGCCTTTGCATTCCACCGGTCAGCCTTGACAACTGTGGTTTGCACAAGTCGATACACAGCCACCGCTGAAACAAGGGTTATCGCCACGGTGATGAGGAAATAACGCCACATAATGTGGGTCTTATTCTTGTGCTTTTTTTTACTGCTCATTGTAATTCAAAATAAAAGGCGGCTTTTCCGGTGCATTGAGATCGAGTTCCATTGTGTCGATAAGTTGCTTCATTGTTTTCTCCCTCACTTTCGAGTAATAATTAGCACTCGACATTATAAATGAAGACTGTGATGTCTTTAGCTCACTTTCAAGGATGCTGATACGTTTCATTTCTATCAATGCCGAAAATTTGTTAGCCGTAAATCCCAATATAACAAATAACAACAGTGCAATCTTGGCAAAGTGACGCTTTATAAATGCCACTGTTATAATCCTACCACTTATCAAGTTCCAGAATGCCCGGAACATGGTCTTTATGCTTGCTATGATAGTATTTTTTGCCATCTTGATTTATAATTTTTCAGCTACCCGCAACTTCGCACTGCGAGAACGTGGATTTCTCGCCACCTCATCATTGCTTGGTTGGATAACCTTATTGTTTATTGCCCTAAACGGAATATCTGCCCGTCCGAAAAAATCTTTTTCGACACGACCTTCGAAATTCCCGCTTTTTATAAAGTTTTTTACGAGTCTGTCTTCTAACGAATGATATGTGATTACAACCAATCTACCACCCCTACGCAATACATGTAACGATTGCCCGAGCATGGCTCGTAATGCTCCGAGTTCATCATTTACGACTATGCGCAATGCTTGAAACACTTGAGCGAGCTCTTTTTTTTCTTGCGACTGCTTTACATATGGCTTTATCACTTCCAGCAGATGACCAACAGTGGAAACAGGTTTTCCCGCCTCTCGTGAACCAACGATAGCAGCCGCCATGCGACGACCCTGCTTCAACTCTCCATAATTGTACAGCATATCAGCGATCTCTTTCTCGCTGCATTCTGCAAGCAGGTCGCTTGCACTCCGTTCCGAAGCACGGTTCATGCGCATATCTAACGGTGCATCGGTACGAAAAGAAAAACCACGTTCTCCATCATCGAAATGATGGAATGAAACTCCAAGGTCGGCAATTATGCCATCAACAGTATCTACACCATAATAGCGTAAAAAATTAGCCATATAGGCAAAATTCCCATGCACAAATGTAAATCGGTCATCATCGATACGGTTGGGATATGCATCCATGTCTTGATCAAAGCCATAAAGCTTCCCGTTTTTGCCCAAGTGTGACATGATGGCACGAGAATGTCCTCCTCCACCGAAAGTCACATCGACATAAATGCCATTGGATGTTATGTCAAGCCCCTCGATACTCTCTTTGAGTAATGCAGGGATGTGATAAACTGTTGACCTCTCATCATTCATCTTTACATATAAACAATTAATGCACAAATGGTTGTGGAATAGCAATATCGACCTATTCCGGCAATTGATTTTGCCATGCGTCAATCAGCACCTTTCCGCACGTAAAGTTAGCAATTAATCCATGTAATTTACAAACTTAAATTCGCATTTTTCTTGTCATTAACACAAAAGTTATCAACAAGCCAGAATCAATGTTTTATGGCATTAGTTTGCCCATCTCCACCCTAATTATTTAACATATATGCGACACTCGTCGGTTTGCATTTGTAAACCAACCGTTTTCCAAGTGCAATTCGTAATTTCTTCCTATCTCCACTTTAATTTATGACGGGGCTCGTGCATTTCGGCGCAAAAACAAGTAAATTTGTTTTGTACTACACATTCCTTGCACTAATTTTGTAAGTCGAATGGATAGTAAAATGGTTCAAGCTGCTTTATATTTGTTACCTGTACCACTCAGCGACGTAACTACCGACAACGTGTTGCCAAGGCTTAATATTGCCATTGTGAGAGAAATACGCTGTTTCATAGTGGAAAACGTGCGCTCAGCTCGGCGTTTTCTCAAAAGATGCGACCATTCTATTGATATAGACAAACTTACGTTCTACACATTGAATCGCCACACCCAACCTGAAAGCATAAATGAAATGCTTGCACCACTGCGTAAAGGAGAAGCGGTAGGTGTCATCTCCGAAGCCGGATGCCCTGCAATCGCCGACCCGGGAGCCGATGTGGTAGCTATAGCACAGCGCGAAGGGTTGCGAGTGGTGCCTCTTGTGGGACCATCGAGCATATTGATGTCGCTCATGGCCTCGGGATTCAATGGGCAAAGTTTTGCTTTCATCGGCTATCTGCCCATAGATTCCGGAGAGCGGCAACGCAAATTGCGCAATATGGAACAGAACATTTATAAACTAGACCAGACGCAAATATTCATAGAAACTCCTTACCGCAACAACAAGCTAATTGCCGACCTCACCAAGTCACTACCTCGGAGAATGCGACTGTGCGTTGCCAGCGACATAACGGGTGAAAACGAAAATATCGTCACACGAACAATAGAAGAATGGGAACGAATAAAATATGACTATAATAAAATTCCAACCATTTTCCTGTTATATAAATAGAAATGCCTAAACGATATCCAAAAAACGAACGACAACAATTGATAATCTTTGATGCAGCTGACCTGCCCGATGACGATAAAACAGACTTTGGTGAGCCCGGATTCATCTCTGCTATCGAAGAAGAAACTCCAATGCAGACCGATGAAGCACTGCGATTCATCAGCTTTGGTAGTGGTAGTAGTGGCAATTGCTCATACCTAGGCACTGCCACTGCCGGCATACTAATAGATGCTGGCATAGATGCAAATCAGGTGTTTGAAACACTTGCCGCCAATGGTATCAAACCCGATATGGTTAAAGGCGTATGCCTTACACACGATCATGGCGACCATGTGAGATATGTCTATCAAATCTCTCGACGGTATAAGCACATTCGCATTTACTGCACCCCCCGCACCCTTAACGGAATTTTACGCCGTCATAACATTTCCCGACGTATCAAAGATTATCATGAACCCATATTCAAAGAAATACCATTCAAGCTTGCAGGAATGACACTGACAGCATTTGAAGTATCGCATGACGGCACCGACAATGCCGGTTATATGGTAGAATATGCAGAGAACAAGTTTGTAATCGCCACCGACATGGGATGCATCACCGACCGCGCCAACTTCTACATGAAACAAGCCAACTACTTAGTGATCGAATCAAACTATGACGACACTATGCTTACTAATGGTCCCTATAAAGAGTATCTCAAAGCCCGGATCCGCGATGTCACCGGACACCTCGACAATCGCATGGCTGCACAGTTCGTTGCCGATAACTATACGCCCAATTTGAAGTATGTTTTTCTGTGCCACCTGAGCCATGACAACAACACCCCCGAAGTGGCATTGCAAGAAATGCGCAATGCCCTTGAAGCCCGTGGAGTGAGTATCGGAAAAGGAGAAGGTACACTAAGTGACCGCGCCAAGGATTTGCAACTTGTGACCCTGCCACGCTTTGAGCCGTCAATGTGGTTCGTACTTCGCCGGCACAATTCAATCTGACACACCACCGACCAAATATAATAAAAAAGAATCTACCAGGAAAGGCAGATTCTTATCATCACTTTCCACGAGTGGGAAATATGATGGTTTGTCGATTTGTATCGGTTAGACATTCACATGTGTCCGCTCTACTCACGACATAGGGAAATTTAGACTAGATGATTTGAGAACAACGCTTTTACACGCTTGTTACAATCACGTTCACACGTGAACTCATTGCAAATATAATTATATTTTGCATAAAAAAGCATGTTCGAGTAATAAAATGTAACCAATATGTCCTATCAGGCTTAATGACTATTATACAACTCATTAATTATCAGCGGTTATATATGCATTATGTTTTTAAACATCTTTTGTTTTACAAGCAAAATTATTCGGAAGTATCTATTTTGGTCTTGCTTTTTTCAAATTAAATATGGAATTTAAAAACATGACACACAGGAAAAACAAGAGTGGCTATGCCTAATGCACAGCCACTTTTTTCGTGTCGGACAGCCCCAGGCAGTAGATGCCTTGCGTGTGTGTCGGGGGGGGGAGAGTTACTTCACCATCACCTTGACGGTGCTGCCGTCGGCCTTTTTCACTATGTTGACACCCTTCACAGGTGAGCCTATGCGAATGCCGTCGAGCGTGTAGCGCGCTACCTCGGTGTCGTCACCGTCGGCCGTTACGCCGCTTATGCCGGCTGAGCCATCGTCGTCACCACCGTCATCACCGTCGAAGTCAATCACGTAGGTAACAATGGATATTGTCAGGGTTTCTTCGTCAGCGTCATACGCCCAGCCTATCATGCGCTTGCCGTCAGGGGTAATATCAACCGGGGTGTTGATGCCGGTAATGCCGCTTGACGTCTCGTCAAGATGCGCCATGTATGTCAGCTCCGGGTATCTTTCGGATATCATCACAGGCTTCTCCTCACCGGGGTACCAGATGTAGGCCTGACGGTATTCATATTCAATACCCGCATCATTGCCCAAGTAGCACAGTATCGTCCCGTCGTCAGAAACGGAGGAAGTACACATTAAACCCAAAACGGTCATTAGAAACTGGTTTTGTATTATTTCTAATGGCAGTCAT
>CAYNBZ010000043.1:0-19939 GCA_964395975.1 uncultured Muribaculaceae bacterium
ATCGATAGAGACAACAAAAAAGGGCGACCCGTCAGTCGGTACTGACTTTTGGGTCGGCCACCTGTCAGTTTTTCTGTGCCGATGAAATTGGAAATATGCGGATGTTAAAAATTTACAGAATTATCTAAGAGCAGTAGAAATTTAATGCTTTAGTTTTGAGATATCATTGTTGTACTTTATGAGCAATGGAGTTTACTTGATTGAGAGAAGCAAGATCAAAATAGATTTCCGAAAATTATATATTTTTCAAGAGCCAAAAGACATCTATGAAAAGAAGAAAAGCACCATCTACCATTGTGGAAACAATTGGTTGACAGTGCTTTTAATGATTGTCGGGGTGGCGGGATTCGAACTCGCGACCCCCTGCTCCCAAAGCAGGTGCGCTAACCGGACTGCGCTACACCCCGAGTTGCAAACAACCATTTCGGTGAATTGCGGTGCAAAGTTACAATATTTTTTTATATTATAAAAGTATATGGAGAAAAAAACTAAATCAAAAAAGTTAAAATATTACTCAAAAAATGGTATTTCATTCCTTGTACTGATTTTTTATTGTGCATAGGGGTATAAGGTTGGGGTAAAAAAATAACCCGACTCTCTCAGGATGCCTCCACCACATATTTGATGGAGGTTTGATGAGGGGCGGGCAATTTCTGGATTTGTTTTACCTCTTTTTATTGTTTATTTGATGACTTTAGCTGTGTAAATGTTGTTTTCGCCATCTATTGCCGTGACGATGTACACACCGTTTTCGAGAGCCGATGCATCCATGCTGCTGACATAGGTGGCTGTTACTACCATTACACCGGCCATATTGTAAACTTTTACATTGCTCATCGTTGCGGGCATTACGATGGTTTCACCGACCATGAATATCTTGCCGACATTGGTGTTGCTGATGTTTTTAATGGCGGTGGTGGCATCATCGTTGTCTTCACCATATGCTTTCATTTCGAACAGGCGCAATCCCCAGCTACCATTAATAACTTGATGAGAAACAAACTTGATATATTCCATTTGGATTGTTTCGTCTTTGTAAAGCCAATCGTAACGTTCTCCACTTACGGGATTTTCCGAATTATCGTAAGGTTCCCACAGAATCCAATCATTCTCATTGCCTGTAGTTGAGTAATAAACATCATATTTGCAAGAGCTTGCTCCCTCGAAATGGAGGCAAATTGCATCGACATTTACGGCTGTTAACAGGTTAAATCTGTAAATGAATTCTGCTTCAAATTCTTGAGCATTGTCGGCATCTTTAATAAACCAGTCGGTGTTGTCATTGCCATCTATGGCATTTTCTGCACCACGGTCGGCACCTTCGGTTTGAGATACTATTAGTCCACTGATTGGCACCAAGTTATCGCCAGATGCCACTATATTGATTTCAACTGTGTTTGAAGTCATGTTGTCTGCTTCGTAAGCAATTTGATAAGTACCCTTATCAGAGGCTTTGAACACGTTGCCGGTCATTTCTCCATTCTCTACAAGCCATAGTCCGTCGCTTTCTGTGGTGTAGTCGTTCCCAAGCTGGTCGAGCATTTGAACTGTGAATGTGTAGTTGTCATTTACATGACCGATGGTCTTGTCGGCTGTAATGCGTATTTCCGCCAATTCCGGTACTATCTCCTCGAATGTATAAATTTCAAGTTCTTTTAGATTGATGGCATAATTTGTGGCTGCGCGGGTAGTGTGTACTTTTACGTAGCGCGCTTCTATAGCTGTGGTTTGTGCAAGCCAGTCGTTTCGGTCACCGGCCATACCCACACCATCGGTTACGGTGAATGCTTCGGTGGCTTCGCTCCAATTTCTGTTGTCGGTCGAAAATGTAACGGTGTAGTCGGCTGCCGATGCTTGTTCCCACAACGTGTGGACGCAATTAACGTTGAATGTGCTACCAAGGTCAATAACTATTTCAGCATCGTAATACCATGTTGTAGTTTCTCCTGTTCCAGTACCTTGAACAGCACTTTCTGGTCTTGGGGCAATCCATGAAGTCCCTGAGTTTCCATCAATTGCATTTCCGGGAGATTGCGACCCGTCGGAATAAAATACTATACTCTTATTTTGGGCAAGATTCATAGTCGGATCGACTACTGCAATACAAATCGTGTTTGATTCGAGTTCTCCGATTTTACAATATATTTCGTATGCGCCTACCGTATTGTCTTCGATTGCATATATGTTGTCGGTCAAGGCAGTTTCAATATCGTTGACATACCACGTAGTGGTTTCGGTGATTGACATTTGGCTACCGAATTGGTCGATACCTGACACCGACAGCGAAACTTCTTTGGTTTCGGATGTGGTGTAGAATCCGCACACATCAGCCGAAATTGAAATGTCTGTTAACGTGCGGGCTGAATTATTGAAAGCTTGTACTTCAAATAGCTTGACTCCCCAAGAATTGTTGAAAGGTTTCGTAACGCTGATTTTTATATATTTTGCAGTTACGTCCTCACCTTCGAGCCAGTCATGGCGGTTGGCTCCGGCACCTCCTGTGCCATCGGTTATGGAGTAGTTGGCAGATGCCCCGGTGTATTCCGAGCCATCGAAAGAGAATGTAACAGTATAGTCAACGGCTGATGCACCTTCCCAGTAGGAATGTATGCAATTAAACGTTTTTTCGCTGCCCAAGTCGATTATAAGTTCTTGAGAAGTCGCATAGTTGCCATCTTCTGTCAATTCAAGCCCTTCGGGGATTATCCATTGAGTGCTGAGGTCGCCGTCAATTGCATTTTGCGGATTTTCCGTACCGTCGGTTGCGGTGGCAGTTGCTTCGGTTATGATATTTTCACCCTCAGCCTTTACGCTGATTCTTACTGTATTACTTGTAATCTCTCCTGATTTGAGGCATACGTCATATTCGCCCCGTGAGTTAAATGTGAGGGTATTGTTATCGCTCGATACAAGTTGGCCACTTCCGCCTACAGCTGTTGCTTGCCATTGGGTTTCGTAACTGCCGGTGAACGTGTCGCCATATTGGTTATTGGCACTGACCGTGAATGCATATGTGTCGGCAGTGGAACCTTCTGTGTTGCCGGCTGCAATGTTAAGACTTGCAAGAACGGCTGTTTCTCGGATTGTGAGCGAGCAGGTGTCGCTAACGTTACCCGAAGCGGCCGTGATGGTGTAAGTGCCTGACATTGTTCCGCTGACGGTGTTGCCATCGAATGTAAGCCCTTCGGGGTCGGAAGTGTAGCTGACCTGAGCATCGGCAATGCGGAAGTTTTGACTGTTGATTACAGCTGATGACAGGGTTGCTGTTTCATCGGAATAGATTTCTGTGGGAGAGACTCCAACCTGTATTCTTTCGGCATCGGTTGAACCTGCGGCACTATATTCACCGAAAGACTTAATGCGGAATTCCCACAAACTTGTACCGTAATTCGTCCCTCGCTCTATGGTTTGTAGTGCCACGTATCTTCCGTGTGTCTCGGTTTCTAAATCTAAATTATAAGTATATGGGAAACCTGTTGATATTTCAAAATCGATAGTTGCTGCTACAGTCCAACCACTATTGGTGAAATCATTTGTTAGATCCTCATCACTAAGTTCTGAACTCATTGCATCGGAAAGTTGTGAAGCAACGTATATTTTATATTGCTTGGCATAAGCACCTTCCCATACCAATTGTATTTGATCAATGGCATAATCATTTTCAAGATCTATATATATCCATTGTCCGTCGATATGAGAACTTTCCCAACGTGTACCTTCATCATCGTCAAAAGCTAAAGAAGCCGTGCCTGTTGAAGCTGTAGCCGGTTTATTGACAGCTACGTTTTCGGCTGGAGAAATGTAGTCCTGCGCATTGGCTGTACCGGTAAATAATAGTAGAGCCGTAGCCACACATAAGTTATTTCTAATTTCCATTTGTTAAGAGTTTAAGGGTTATTATGTTTTTGGTAATTAAAAAGCGATAAGTATAAAAATGATGATTCTTACTCTTGCGCGAAATGGTTATTTACAAAAATAGCACTATATACCCTCTGGCGCATTGTACTTTTACTCACTAAAAACTCAACATCACCCTATACAAATAGATTTTAATAAAATTCTAATTATCTATGCATTAATTATTTATGCATTAATATGCTTTATAACATATTTCATAAGTTGTATTATTTCCTCATATTATAATTAAATGAGGAAATTGCAGATATTGATAGTGATTGTTGTGCTAACTGCTTGCGCACGTGTAGCTGTTTGTGAAATGGATGGAGGATTTGTGGTGTGTTTTTCAGTGATATGATATGTTTAGCATTTTGCAAAGGTTGTCAAGCATACTTGCGCAAGCGTCTTCAAGCAGGTCGAGAACAAGTTCAAAGCCCTCGGCTCCATCATAGTAGGGATCGGGTATGCAGTCGTTATTGGGATGGAATCTGAAGAATTTGGCAATTTCCACCACTTTCTGTTCATCCGTTATTTCTTTTATGCTACGTAATCCATATAGGTTGCTGCGCTCCATTATCACGATGAGGTCGAATGTTTTGAAATCCTCACTTGTAACTTGCCTGCTGCGGTGTGTAAGATTGTAACCACGCCGTTGAGCATGTATGCGCATTCTGTGGTCTGGCAGGCTGCCGGCATGTCCGCCATATGTCCCGGCCGAATCTATATAGAAGTGGTCTTGCAAGCCGTGTTCGGCAATCATTTTTTCCATTATGCCTTGTGCTGCCGGCGAGCGGCATATATTCCCGAGACACACAAACAGGATGCTGTATTTCTTATTATTCAATGAGTTATATTCTTTCATAGATGTTTGGTTTACATTGTGGTTTACAATATATTATTGCTGTACACATCTCTATTTTCTTAGCTTACTACAAAAGTAATAAATAAAAACCGTAATGAGGTAGGTATCCTCGCTTTGAGATGCTCCAAACATGCACATATTACTGTTTCCCATTCAAGCCGATAAACTTCCATCCACGAAAACCCTCATACAAGCCACAACACAGCGGGCATTCCACGACCACAAGCAGTAAATTAGCATACATTAACGCAATAAAACTACACGAAAACCGCTAACAGGCAAAAGAAGAAGGTTGGCCGTTGCTGACCAACCTTCTTTATGAATGTTTCTTGCATTGAAGCCACTTAATCGAGGTATTGTTCTATTTCTGAGTCATTTCGGGCAACTTTCGGTTCTACTTGAAACCATGTTGCCACAACCTTTACATTTCATCAGTACCATGTTTCCTTTTTATTTCTTATCCAACATTGCATCCCAATATCTCTTGTTCAGTCTGCGGAAAGTCTTGTGCAATTGGGGCCAATAACGGTGAAGGGCCTTTCCCATGGCACACGCCCCGACAATTATACCGAATATAAGCGCAGCCATCAAAAAGATAGGAGCCATCAAGAAGTTAATATTGCCAATGCCTAAGGCGTATACAATGCGGATAAGAAGCACAAGAAGGAATAATCCAAGTAGTATCAGCCACCAGATTTTGAATACCCACCAAATGATTGAGTACGCAACGATTTTGAATATCAGATTGAGGAAATAGAATATGTTGTTGATAACGTCATATTCCTCCTGCTCTTTCTTGTCCTTGCAAGTCAGATACCAAGGACCCAAAAGCCAATCAATCAATGGATATTTTTGGTACAATGCGCCTTTCGGGTAGTAGTACATCGGCCAAGGGTCACGGAAAAACCATGAATCGGATTTGAAAGGGGAATAAGGCTCTTTCTCGTTAAAGTTGTCATGTATAAAAGCCGATTCCGTATATACATCATCGCTATCGGCCTGGTTGTTTTCTTGCGCATCTTCGACAGGGCATCCACAATTTGGACAAGCCTCCATAGAACCGTCAAAAACGGTGTCACAGTCGTTACATTTGTATTTCATAGATAATCAAATGTGCACCTATGGCTCTGCGGTGCGGTTACTGGTTACTATTAATTGTTAGGAGGGCATTAAAAAGAAAAGCGAGGCCATCATTCTACCTAATCATTGATTGAGGGCTTGGACTCCCTTTTATTAGTTGAATAGGAGAATGAACAGCCCCACTTGGATGTATTTCGTATCGGATTACGAATACAAACCAAGAGAGCGTCCTTCCCACGTTATTCCGACTAACATTCAGTGAAATTGTCCAAGTTTCACATCAACGAAATAAGCGAAAATGCGCTTTCTTTCAATATGTCCGCACTCGGCATTTGTCAAGTACGATACAAAGCTACGCATTTCTCAGGGAAGAACGCTCATTTTTCTTAAGAAAAATCAATCAATATTAAGAATCAAGCAAGTTATATGTTTCAAGCAGCTCTTTTTCTCTGATACCCAAATATATTTTAGTGACAGCCTCATTGCTGTGGTTGAACAGCTCCGACAGCCTCATCAATGCCATGTTTGCGTTTTCGCTACCGATTCGAAGACTTTCCTGCCGAATGTCTTGCGCATGCTGTGGGTGCTGAAATGCTCAAATCTCACCGTCATTCTTTATCCCCAAGGCATCATGGCATAGCCGGTATCAGCCCGTTCTTCTTCGGCGTATTGCGCTTGAGGTAGAATAAAGTCTTGAATGTCGCTCTACTCATAATCCTAATTTTTTGTTGCAAAATTACCTTGTGTAGAGCTGTTGTGATGTATGTAAACCGCAGCAGACCGGTGCAATCGAACCTGCCGCAGGACTTTTTCGTCCCCAAAGCCTCTAAAAACCTGTGCAAGTGACGTTTTTACCCCGCTTTACCGTACTCTTCCGTGCCGTTACCACACCCATCTTTGAAACCTATTAAAAAGCAATATATGAGATTAGTTGTTTCTTTTGTTCAAGTAATCTACAAGCTTACGAGCAGCGGTGGCGGTGCAGTCGTTCGTGCCGAGACGTGTCATCATTCGCCTATATCCGGCAAGCATGTCACGGCGTTGGGGCGTGTCGTTGAGCAATGCATCTAACGTTTGAGCTATCGACTGTCGGTCGCAAAAGTGCAGCAACAATTCGGCAAGTATAGGTTCGTCGGCTATCAGGTTGGGCAGCGAAACATACTTCACCTTCAGCAAGCGTTTATACCAGTTATATACATGTTTGCTGCCATTCATGCGGTAACACACCACTTGCGGAGTACCGAGTATGGCGGTTTCGAGTGTCGCTGTGCCTGATGTCACTACTGCCGCACGTGCATGTGCCACAAGTTCAAAAGACTGTCCGAAAAGTATTTTCACCGTGTCGGCATTGTTAAAACTGCTGTTATGTAAAATTGTGCGGTATTCGTTTTCATCGATGTTGGGTGCACCGCCAATCACCATTTGGTATTGTGGAAAAGTGGCGCAGGCAGCAACCATTTCCGGCAGGTTGTCTCGTATCTCTTTATGCCTTGATCCCGGCAATATGGCTATGATGGGCTTAGATGCGTCGAGTGTGTTGTTTTGCTTGAATTGCTGTTCCGTGGTAAAGCTTCTGCGAGCCTCTGCTATTTCTTTAACCGTTGGATTGCCCACGTATTCCACATTATAGTTGTGGCGCGCATAGAACTCGGTTTCGAAAGGAAGTATTGAATACAATTCGGCAATGTACTGTTTGATTTGTTTCACGCGATACTCTTTCCATGCCCACACTTTTGGTGATATGAAATAGAATGCAGGAATATTACGCTTATAGGCGTATTTGGCAACTTTAAGGTTGAACGACGGATAGTCAACAAGCACCACGGCATCGGGATGCCATCGGTCGATTTGCTGCTTGGCAATATTCAAGAATCCTGCAATCTGACCGATATGTTTCAGCACTTCGATGAATCCCATGAATGCCATTTCGCGATAATGTACGATAGGGGGACAACCTGCGGCTTTGGCCATCAGATCACCTCCGAAAAATGTGAATTCGGCATTACTGTCGCATCTCTTTATGGCCTCGATTAGCTGTCCGGCATGAATGTCACCCGAGGCCTCTCCCGCTATCAAAAAATATTTCATTGCAAAATGATAACTTTCTTGCAAATATAAGAAACTGTTTTGAATCGAAGAAATTCAAGATGCCGCCATGACGGTAGGTAGCAGGTTGTTTTTGACAATATTTTTATATTGTATATGTCTGTCATGCAATGTAAACGGCAATGGGGCAAGGACGTGTTGGGCAGTTACCGTACGTTGGTGAAACATACGGTAATGGCTGATAAGTTATATGGCTCATTTTCTCAGTAGGATTTTGTCCGCTACATTCGTCAAGGAGTAATTAATGTTGTTTTTGCCTTGATAATCAATGATATGTCACTATGTGTAAGCATATTGTAGCATTTGTCTATTTCAATGGGAATGATTATTTTTGCAAGGAGTATATAATTCTTTGTGTTAATAAGAATATCCAAGTAATTAAAAAATGATACTTCCTATTTATTTGTATGGGCATCCTGTGTTGAGGAAAGTTTCACCTGACATTACGCCCGATTTCCCGAATCTACATGATTTGGTAGAGAATATGAAAGCTACTATGTATGCATCTGATGGTATAGGGATTGCTGCTCCGCAAGTTGGCGTGACGGCTCGTGTGGTGTATATCGATGCATCGGTCTTATCGGATACATTTCCCGAACTTGAAGGTAAAAAATGTGTGTTGATAAATCCTCATATAGAAATATTGGAAGACGGTGAAAAAATTTCGCGAGAGGAAGGATGCCTCAGTTTACCGGGAATACATGAGCCGGTGAGTAGAATCGAGAAGATTCACATCTCCTATGTTGATGAGCAATTTAATCCGCATGATGAGGTTGTTAGCGGATACCTTGCACGAGTGATGCAGCACGAGTGTGACCACTTGGACGCAAAACTCTTTATCGACCATCTGTCGCCTATACGCAAGCAGTTGATAAGGGGAAAACTGAATAATATAATCAAGGGTAATGTGAAGTGCGATTACCGGACCAAAGGATACAAGAAAACTAAATAAAAATGCAGGTATGGCTGACGAGAAGAAAGTAATATTTTCGATGGTAGGTGTAAACAAGATTTATCCGCCGCAAAAACAAGTACTGAAAAACATATATTTGTCATTCTTTTATGGTGCCAAAATAGGAATTATCGGACTTAATGGTGCAGGGAAATCAACACTGTTGAAAATCATAGCAGGCATCGACAAGCAATATCAAGGCGATGTGGTGTTTGCACCCGGTTATTCGGTCGGCTATCTTGAGCAGGATCCTAAGCTTGATGCAGACAAGACTGTGAAAGAAGTAGTACAGGAGGGATTAAAGCATATTACTGATCTGCTTGCTGAATATGATCGTGTAAATGAGAGTTTTGCTGATCCGGAGGTACTTGAAAATCCTGATAAAATGGATGCCTTGCTGGCTCGGCAGGCTGAATTGCAGAATAAACTCGATGCCGTAGATGCATGGAACATTGATAACAAACTCGACCGTGCAATGGATGCATTGTGTTGTCCGCCTGAAGATCAAACGATAAAAACACTGTCGGGAGGTGAGCGTCGCCGTGTGGCTTTATGTAGGTTGTTGTTACAGCAACCTGATGTGCTGTTGCTTGATGAACCTACCAATCACCTTGACGCAGAATCGATAGATTGGCTTGAACAACATTTGCAGCAGTATGCTGGTACGGTTATAGCTATTACTCACGACCGATATTTCCTCGACCATGTAGCCGGTTGGATTCTTGAATTGGACCGAGGCGAGGGCATTCCATGGAAAGGTAATTATTCGTCATGGCTCGAACAGAAGACTCGCCGTATGGCTCAGGAAGAGAAGCAGGCAAGCAAACGACGCAAGACATTGGAACGAGAGCTTGAATGGATTCATATGGCACCCAAGGCTCGTCAAGCTAAGGGAAAAGCCCGCTTGTCGAGTTATAACAAATTGCTGAACGAAGACCAGAAAGAAAGAGAAGAAAAGCTCGAAATATTCATACCAAACGGTCCACGTCTCGGAAATAAAGTTATAGAAGCAATCGGAGTTGAGAAGGCATATGGAAACAAATTGCTATTTACCAATCTTAATTTTATGCTGCCACCGAATGGAATAGTGGGTGTTATCGGGCCGAATGGTGCGGGTAAAACCACACTATTTAAATTAATAATGGGCTTGGAACAGCCAGATAAGGGGACGTTTGAGATAGGAGAAACTGTGAAAATTGCGTATGTTGACCAAACACACAAGGATTTACTTCCCGACAGTTCAGTGTATGAAGTGATTTCACAGGGCAATGAAACTTTCCGCATGGGTGGTCGTGATGTACATGCGCGAGCATATTTGTCGAAATTCAATTTTACAGGAGCAGATCAAGAAAAGAAGATTGCCATGCTTTCAGGGGGGGAGCGTAATCGATTACATCTTGCAATGGCATTGAAAGAAGAGGGAAACGTATTGTTGCTCGATGAGCCTACAAATGACATTGATGTCAACACATTGCGGGCTCTCGAAGAAGGGCTTGAAAATTTTGCGGGTTGTGCCGTTATTATTTCACACGACCGATGGTTTCTCGACCGAATTTGTACTCACATTCTTGCATTTGAGGGCGATAGCCAAGTGTTCTACTTCCAAGGTTCATATTCTGAATATGAAGAAAACAAGAGGGTGCGTATGGGCAATGTAGAGCCACATCGCATTCGCTACAGGAAAATTATAGTATAATCAAAGGGTCATATAAGTTAATCGCCCGACAAGTTTATTATGAATTTGTCGGGCGATTTGTTTGTCTATTGCAAGGGCATTATTGGGGATCAATTGAATAATAAAAAGTGAGTTGTAGGTACTAATCCTACAACTCACTCCTATATTTGCCACATCAAAGGATGCGATGAAACTCCGATAATCAGGGTTTGAGGTCTTCCGTCCTTTGTAATCCGCTGTGTCGCTAAGACAACTCCTTTCGGAGTGCGGCCCGCCATTGGAGTAGAAAGATTGTCTCGGCATTTCATTAAAATTTGATGAGTTTCCCAATCTACTTTGATGTGGTTTTTTCATCTTTCTGTACCGCAAATATACTATATTTATTCTTATTTTCCAAATGTTGAATAGAAAAATACATGGGTGCAGCCACTATTTTTTAATTAAAAAACAGTTCTAAATTCCTTGTTTTTATACTCAAGAAGTATCCGAAGTATCGCTATGGTGTTATATGTTATAATAACAAAAGAAACACTTCGGTAGCCTTGACAGCAGTTGGACTTTACAGACTGTAAATTTGATGCTCAGCTTTTAATAATTGATGATAGATAAGGTAGAAATGAAAAATTTTTAGTATTTTTGCAGCCTACAATAAGAAGGATGAAACGAAAGTACGAATTTAATTGTAGATAGTTTATAACATTAAAAGCATAATTGATAAACTATGAAGCTATTACAAGCTAAACTCTCTCAGTACCAAGAGCCACAGAAAGCCAAGGCATTAGGAATTTACCCCTATTTCCGTAAAATTGAGAGCGAACAGGATACTGAAGTGTATATAGGAGGCAAGAAAGTATTAATGTTTGGATCCAATAGTTATATGGGTCTGACCAACCATCCTAAAGTTAAAGAGGCTGCAATCGAGGCCATCAAGAAGTATGGTACAGGTTGTGCCGGTTCTCCTTTCTTGAATGGAACTCTTGATATTCATAAGGACCTTGAAGCTCGTCTTGCCGCTTTTGTCGGGAAAGAGGATGCCATGATTTATTCGACGGGGTTTGAAGTTAATCTTGGCGTGGTGTCGTGTTTGACAAGTCGTGAGGATTATGTTTTGCTTGATGAGCAGGATCATGCTTCTATTATAGAAGGACGTCGCTTGTCATTCTCCACCGCTTATAAATATAAGCATAATGACATGACCTCGCTTGAAACGCAATTGCAAAAATGTTCACAAGATAAAGTTAAGTTAATCGTTACCGATGGCGTTTTTTCAATGGAAGGGGATGTAGCAAATCTACCCGAAATTGTGCGTCTTGCTAAAAAATATGATGCAACGGTCATGGTTGATGAGGCTCACGGTATTGGCGTGTTTGGAAAACAGGGACGAGGTACTTGTGACCATTTCGGGGTCAGTGATGATGTTGACCTTATAATGGGTACGTTCAGTAAGTCATTTGCTTCGTTGGGAGGATTTATTGCTTGTGATAAGTCTATTACCAACTATTTGCGCCATCACTCACGTTCTTATATTTTCACGGCAAGCATTACACCGGCATCTACGGCTGCGGCCAATGCCGCTCTTGATATTATGCTAAACGAGCCTGAACGTCAACAGCACTTATGGGATTTGACACACTATGCGCTTGATGGTTTCCGTTCGATGGGATGTGAGATTGGCAATACTTCTACTCCTATTATTCCGTTGTTTATCCGCGATAACAATAAGACATTTGCCATCACGCGCGATTTAATGAACGAGGGTATATTTGTCAATCCTGTAGTTTCTCCGGCTGTAGCCTCGCATGATACTTTGATACGATTTAGTTTGATGGCTACACACACCAAGGATCAGGTGACCATTGCGCTTGAGAAGATACATAAGGTGTTCCGTAATTATGGATTGGTGGAATAATTGAAGAAGACCTGTAAAGACACAATAAGAGATGGGCTGCCCTTGGCAGCCCATCTCTTATTGTGTAAATTGAATGATTTGCTTGTTGCATCGTCATTTGACGACACTTCTTTTTATTTTTCCTGAACTTGTTTCGTTAAATTTCTTGACTGCTATGAAGTGGCGTGGAATGGCGTGGGATGGCAATATGCTTTTCATTTGTTCTATAAATGCAGGGTTGATATCGCCTTCCTTTACTATATCGGCAGGCATTGAGGGATATTCAATTGCAAGTATCACCTCTTCACCCCATTTGTCGGATTTACGCGATGTTATAAAAAAACGGGAGTGTGGTATCAGTTTTGCAAGTTTTGCTTCAATTTCTTCGGGATAGACTTTCATTCCACCTGTATTGATTACATTGTCTATGCGTCCAAGCCAATAAAAATGCTTATTGTCTATCAGGTTTACCACGTCATTGGTTATATATCTTGTGATGGAAAATTGCGGTGTATTAATAACCAAGCATCCACGACCGTCACATTCAAATGTGGTGTCGCCTATGGCGGTATAAGGATTGTCAGTATTGGCAGACACTTTTGAAAGAGCTATATGGCTGCAAGTTTCGGTCATACCGTAGGTCTTGTATGCATCGATGCCCCTGTCGGCAAGCCAACGTTCGAGCCGTTCTGGCAGTTGTCCGCCACCGATTATCATCGATTTTATTTTTTCGAGCAATCCTGGTGTATTTATCATAAATCCCAATTGTGATGGAACGATGGCTATCAAGTCGATGTCAGGACCTGCATAATCTGCCAATGGTTTATTGCTCGGAGTTTCTTCATATATGTAGGCATCTGCTTCAATGGCACGGACAATCATCATCTTGCCGGCTATATAAGTTGGTGATAGAGGCAAAAAAAGTGTAGAATTGTCGTTTATTCCGAAAAATTCGTTTGTTAGCCGAGCTGAATACCTCATGTCGGTTTTCAGTAGTTTTATTTCTTTCGGCACCCCTGTCGAGCCCGATGTGTGAGCGGTCACATAATCATTTTCGTCCATGAATTCTTCAACGAAATCAGCAAATTCTTTGGAAGAATATTGCCTTATTTCATCGATATTATGGCATTTGTGACCATTGATTTTGATTTCCATGATATGTGCCATATTAAATTTCTATCCAATCGAGTTGGGGAATCTCCCAATTGAGTTTTGGATTATAAGAAACGGTATCACCTATTTGTTGGATAGGACTGGTGATGTTGTTTTCGTATAGTTGTCCTGTGCCAAGACCTTGTGGGATTTTGGGTTGAAGTGTGGCCACCCATTGTGCAATGGCATTTAATCCTATATTGGATTCAAGAGCCGAAGTTATCCATGCGCCTATGTTGAATTGAGCCGCCATTTTGAGCCATTCGGTTGCACCACTGAATCCGCCAACGAGAGAAGGTTTCAACACAAGATAATGAGGTCTGATGGTTTTCAGTAATTCCATCATGAGCATCGGGTTGTTTATACCGATTAGTTCTTCATCGAGAGCCACAGGAATAGGAGAGTCATGGCATACTTTCGACATAGCTTCCCATTGCCCTTGTTTCAATGGCTGCTCAATCGAATGTATCGTATGTGGATATAATGCATCGAGATGTTGCATTACATTTTCAGGTGTGAATGCTCCATTGGCATCTACACGTATTTTTATTTCATTAGCAGAGAATCGTGAGCGTATTTTTTTTATTAATTCAAGTTCGGCAGCAAAGTCGATTGCACCTATTTTGATTTTGATTGTTCGGAATCCGTTGTTCAGTTTTTCTTCTATTCGTTCCGACATTTCATCTTTTGTACCCATCCATACAAGGCCGTTGATAGGTATTTCAGACTTGCCTTCCGTGAATTCTGTTTGGAAAATTATGCGCCGACATCCGTTTGAGAAATCGAGTATTGCCGTTTCAAAGCCAAATGTGATAGAAGGGTAGTCTACGAGGTCTGTTTTGCGGTTGGATGAAATATTTCGACAAAGTTCTTGCAATTTGGTTTCGTAAGTGTCATTGTCATCAGCCGAAAGCCCTTTGAATAAAGCACATTCTCCTATCCCATATCTTGATGGGTTACCATCTTCCCATATTTTCAAGAAATATGTGTCTTTGTGCGTCAACACTCCACGTGACGTACCGCTTGGAGACTTGAAATAGAGCCTGTATTTTGCGTATGCAGCTTTCATTATCCCGGAAATTTAGGGAATTGGTTGAAATCGGGATTCCGTTTTTCAAGAAATGCATTTTTACCCTCTTGAGCTTCGTCCATAAGGTAGTACATCAGAGTTGCATCACCGGCAAGTTCCATTAAACCTCGTTCGCCATCGAGTTCTGCGTTAAGGCAACGTTTAATCATTCTTATGGCCATAGGACTTCGTTGCAAAATGGTTTCACACCATTCAACAGTTTCATCTTCGAGGCGGGACAATGGCACTACTTTGTTGATAAGTCCCATTTCCAATGCTTCATGTGCCGTATATTGACGACATAGGTACCATATCTCACGAGCTTTTTTTTGCCCTACACATCGTGCAAGATACGAAGACCCGAAACCTCCGTCAAAACTGCCTACTTTGGGACCCGTTTGTCCGAATCGTGCATTCTCGGATGCTATCGAAAGATCGCATACCACATTCAACACGTTGCCACCACCAATTGCATAACCATTAACCATGGCTATTACCGGTTTGGGAATCGTCCTGATTGCTTTGTGTAGGTCAAGTACGTTGAGTCTTGGTACGCCATTGCTATCGCTATAACCGCCAAGTGTTTTATAATTTTGGTCACCGCCGGAGCAGAAAGCCTTGTCGCCTGTGCCAGTGAGAATCACAACCCCTATGTCTTGCCGTTCACGGCATATTGACATTGCATCAAGCATTTCATTGTTTGTCAGCGGTCTAAAGGCATTATATACGGTAGGACGATTTATTGTGATTTTTGCTATACCTTTATATTGTTGAAATAGAATATCGGTATATTCTTTGATAGTAGTCCATTCTCTTGTATTCATTGAAATCAGTCTTTTTTAATATGGCAGAAGAGCCATATCTTGTTATCGAAGAGATGGCTCTGTGCATTGCTGCTTTTTATTTGTTATTTTGATAATTATTTTGCAAGATTCTCTATTATACTCTTAATGTCATTACCAAGTTTTTCGGCCTTTTCCATCGTGCTTGCTTCTGAGTATATGCGAATGATGGGTTCTGTGTTGCTCTTGCGCAAGTGTACCCAACAGTCATCAAAATCGATTTTTACGCCATCGATGTCGGTAACTTTTTCAGTGGCATATTTTTCTTTCATAGCCTTGAGTATTGCATCTACATCTATATCAGGAGTAAGTTCGATTTTATTTTTTGCTATACTGTATTGTGGATAACCTTTTTTAAGTTCACTTACTTTTTTACCCGACTTGGCTAGCAATGTGAGAAACAGGGCTACACCGACAAGGGCATCACGTCCGTAATGCAATGCAGGGTAAATAACTCCGCCGTTACCTTCACCACCAATCACTGCGCCTGTACGTTTCATTTCTGTTACTACGTTTACTTCACCGACTGCTGCTGCTGTATAGCTACAACCATAAGATTCGGTAATATCTTTCAAAGCCCGTGATGATGACAAGTTGGACACTGTTGCGCCGGGAGTCTGCGACAGTATGTAATCGGCAATTGAAACCAATGTATATTCTTCGACAAAAAAGTCGCCGTTTTCCATTATTATTGCAAGGCGGTCAACGTCGGGATCTACCACAAAACCTACATCGGCACGACCTTGCTTCATTAAGTTGGCAATATCGGTAAGGTTTTGCGGAATGGGTTCTGGGGTATGTCCGAAATTACCTGTTGGATCGCAATATAGCTCTATTACATTCTGTACCCCTAGACGTTTTAGCAACTCTGGTATCACAATTCCACCAACAGAATTTACGGCATCGACGGCTACTGTGAGATTGGCCTTTTTTATGGCATCAACGTCAACCAAGTCGAGAGTAAGTACACTGTCGATGTGGCGGCGCATATAAGTTTCATTTTTATATTCTTTTCCCAAGCTGTCGATTTCGGCGTAAGAAAAACTTTCTTCTGCCGCTATTTTCAGCACCTCTTTACCTTGTTCGTCATTTAGGAACTCGCCGTTTTCGTTAAGCAATTTAAGTGCGTTCCATTGTTTTGGGTTGTGTGATGCTGTTATGATGATTCCTCCACAAGCATTCTCTCCTATGACGGCAATTTCGGTTGTGGGCGTTGTTGCCAATCCAATGTTGACCACATCAAATCCCATTCCGATGAGAGTACTTACAACTATGTCACTTACCATTTTCCCTGAGAGGCGTGCATCACGGCCTACAACAATGATGTTGCTCGTTTTGGTGGTAGTGCGCTTTATGAATGTAGCGTAAGCCGAAGTAAATTTAACGATGTCGAGCGGAGTAAGTCCATTTCCTGGAACACCGCCTATCGTCCCTCTAATACCTGATATAGATTTAATTAAGGACATACTATTTTTTATGTATTAAGATGTAAATTCCTTACAATGCGCTTTTGAAATATCTCACATTCCAATTGTAGGGTGTGACATCCGATATTTCATCATTCATACCGTATTGCGATTTGATAACGAGGTTTACCTCACTGTTTATACCTATGTACACCAATGGCAGTTGGAGTCCGTAACCGCAGTCGGTACTGGCCGATTTTGTGAAATCATTGAAATAGAAATAAATCGAAGCATATTCCATCGAAGATGAATTACTACTTCCATATACGTAGCCTTCCTCATACAGTGTAGAAAGATCGTAGCGAGTGTAACGGAAATATATTTTATCGCCTGTCTTTGCCATAGAATCTCTGTCACCGGCTTTTATGACTTGCATGTAAACATTTCCTTCTTCCTCAATCCGATAATAGGGAGCATCTTCTCCTGTTTCAAACACAGTATCGGCAGGGATACCGTTGATCACACGATATGCTGAGAGAAAATCATTGACCGCTTTACGTTCACTGTCAAGTAATTCGGCATAGCTTTCGCTGTCATCGCAAGATGTGGCAATTGCACATAGGCCAAAAGCCAACATGATTGTTGCTAATATAGATGTTCTTCCTTTCCTCATCATAGTTTATAGATTAAAAAATGTATATATGTTTTAATTTAAATTTTCGTTAGTTTCTTGCATTGATTTTACTTCCTCTATTATTTTTTTGAATTCGGCTTTGGCATCTTCTACAGTACCATAAAATTCTCCACCTGCGGCATTTTTGTGACCACCACCGTTGAAATGTTTCTCGCAGATGGTGTTTACAGCGAATTCACCTTTGGAACGGATTGAAATCTTAACGTATTCAGCATCTTCGCGCATGAATACCGACCAATATACTTCAGGTATTTGCAAAGGCATGTTGACAAGGCTCTCGGTATCACCTTTCTTGTAATTATATTGTAAAAGTTCATCTTTGGTCAGTATAATCAAGGCTGCACCGCAGTCGGTATAAACTTCCATTTTCTGTGATAACGAATAACCTATCAGGCGCAAGCGATCGGTTGAGCTGGTGTTTATTGCTAACGAGTAAATGCGATCTTTATTGATTCCCTTTTTTAGCAACATTGCAACAATGTTGTATATATCGGGGTCGTTGGAGTTGTATGTGAAATTACCTGTATCGGTCATCATACCGGCATACAGGCATTCGGCGCACTTGCGATTGACCTGTTGGTACATACCCATACCTAATATTGCGCGGAACACGAGTTCACACGTGGATGACATTTTGTCGTATGAAATGGTCAAATCGCAAAATCGTTCATCTCCTATATGATGGTCGATAAGTATTTTTTTTGCTTTTGCTTCAGTTATTGCAGGAGCAAGGTTGTCGAGCCGTTTGGGGGTGTTGAAATCGAGGCATATTATCAACTGTGAATTATTCACAAGCCTGTTACTGAGGTCAGTGTACTTTGAATAAGCAATAATGTCTTTTGCCCCCGGTAAAAAGAGTAACGACTTTGGAACCATATCAGGGGTGATTACATGTACTGTTTTCCCCATAGTTTCAAGCAGGTGCTTCATACCAAGTGTGGATCCTACGGCATCTCCATCCGGTGACAAGTGACACGTAAGGACAATATTGTTATAACGTTCTAAGTGGTATTTCAGTTGTATTACCTCTTCGTCCGTAAGAATTCTGTTTATCATTCATTTATTATTTATCAAGGACAAAAGTACAATAAAATATGCAAATGTGAAATCTCTATCTGGTGAAGACCATAATTTTAGTGGTGAATGGGCTTGATTAGGGATTATATAAATCGGTATTATAGAAATCAAGTATTTCTTGCATTTGCTTTAATGCCTCTGAAGCGGGGCTTTGGGGATTTAGTTCCGTTGCTGTGTGGTAATTATATAAGGCTTGTTTCCAATCTCCGATTTTGGAATATGCCTTTCCGAGCAAAAAGAATATTTCATCGTTTGGCACATCTTGTTTGGGCAGTAGTTTGTTCAAAACTGCAATTGCTTTGTTTGCTTGTCCATTTCTTATCAAGGAATTTATTGTTTCTAAATCGTTTGCCATTTATGATTTTATAAGTACATTTGAAAAATGATTACTAATTATAAACATAACGGTATGCGTAAGTTATTATTATTGGTAACGGTCTTTTTCGCCATGTCGGCATGGGGCTTTTCGGCATCTCAATTGGAAGGAAGCCATCGCCCTTATCCAATCACCGACAGTATAATAGAATATCCCGATTCGTTGAAACCATTTTATATCAGCTACATCGGTCGGCATGGATCTCGTTATCCGTCCTCGGCATCGACAACCATATTCGTTAAGTCGTATTTAGAGAGAGCCGATACTTTGGGATCGCTTACAAAGAAAGGCAAACAGTTGCTTGAGGTGATTAATGATGTCATAACATTAAGTAATGGCAAATGGGGAGAACTTAGTCCTATTGGTATTGGAGAGCAACGTGGAATTGCGGAAAGAATGTTCGGCAAGTATCCTGAAGTGTTTAATGAAGGGTGTTTGGTCGAGGCAGTTTCTTCGCAGTCGTCCGGTGCAGTGATGAGCATGTATGCTTTCACTCATCGTTTGGTGCAACTTTCCAATAAGATAGAAGTAACTACATCTGAAAGCAGTCGTTATGTCCGGATGTTGCGTCCATTTGATGAAAGTGAAAAATATTTTACTTTTCGCAGCAGTAGAGAGTGGCGTGACGTATATAAGCAGTATTATGAAACAGAGTGTCCTGTCGATGTCGCCCGAAGGCTTGTGGGTTATGATTTTGTAGCGACTGATGACGAATTGCGTGAATTGTCGTTCAATATTTATTCTTTAATTGCAGGAATGTCGGCAATGGATTTTAATATTGATTTTACTCACTATATTAATGAAGATGAGTCAGTAGTGTCCACTAAAAATTTACGGGGTCAAAATTAAACAAATTCGGCTCA
>CAYNBZ010000044.1:0-19927 GCA_964395975.1 uncultured Muribaculaceae bacterium
CGCTCCTTTATTCGAAGATGATTTTTGGGTGACGCATTGACGAAGTCAGGAAAAAGCACACAAACCTACTCATAATGCAGATATACGGCCACATAGGTTAACCTTACAGTGAGGCGATCCATGTACACAGTTTTGATTTGTTTTTTACGCTGTCAACACGTAACTTTGTAAACACTCTTTTTCATAGTCCAATGGAACAATACATAGTATCTGCCCGTAAATACCGCCCTTCGACATTCAAGTCGGTGGTAGGACAACAATCACTAACACATACACTGAAGTCGGCAATCGACTCGGGACACTTAGCACATGCCTATCTATTCTGTGGGCCACGCGGAGTGGGAAAAACATCTTGCGCACGCATCTTTGCAAAAACCATCAATTGCTTGCATCCCACTCCGGACGGTGAAGCTTGTAACGAATGTGAATCGTGCACAGCTTTCAACGAGCAAAGATCGCTCAATATCGTGGAACTCGACGCAGCCTCAAATAACTCGGTCGATGACATACGCAACCTCATCGAGCAAGTGCGTATTCCACCGCAAATCGGGCGTTACCGTGTATTTATCATCGATGAAGTTCACATGCTTTCAACAGCAGCATTCAATGCATTCTTGAAAACACTTGAGGAACCTCCATCTCATGCAATATTCATTCTCGCCACCACCGAGAAGCATAAAATATTACCCACAATATTGTCACGCTGCCAAATCTACGATTTCTCACGCATCACCATCCCCGATATTGTGGTTCAATTAAAATACATAGCCGACAACGAAGGAATAAGCGCTGAACCGGCTGCACTGAATGTCATAGCTCAAAAGGCCGATGGCGCAATGAGAGATGCCTTGTCAATATTCGACCAAGTGGCAGCATCATCAGGTGGCAACATAACATACACATCGACTATCGAGAACCTTAACGTACTTGACCATGACCACTACTTCCGGCTTATGGAGGCTTTTCGTACGTGCAATGTCACCGATGCATTACTTATTTACAAGGAAATCCGTGATAAAGGATTCGATTCATTGTTTTTCATCAATGGTCTTGCCAAGCACATTCGTGACATGATGGTGGCGGCCACACCTCAGACGCACAAGTTGCTCGACATGGGCGAAGAAGTGGCGGCACGATTTATAAGCGAGTCGATAAAATTCCATCCTAAGTTTTACTATCTTGCAATGGATCTGTGCAACACCTGCGATTTAAACTACCGTACAGCATCCAACAAGCAGTTCCTCGTAGAACTCACCCTAATAAAGATATGTCGGCTACTTCAACAGCCAACACCTCCAACGGGAGATAATTCGGGTGGCGGCAATTCTTCTCTGCCGATCGCTAAAACTCGACAACAAGCATCAACAATACAACAATCTGCATCAACCAACTCGCCTCGCAATACAGCTACCCCGGCACAAACACCGAGCACTTCAGAGCCTAAGGTGGCATATACCCCTCGCAGCAACACATCAGCAACAGCACCCGCAAAGCATGGGAATTTACCGGGTAACATGCCACGAATCATGATAAACAACCAACAAGCAGGAAACAATACAACACCAACCGCCAATGTCCAACCATCGCAACGACACCTTTCTGCATTCACACCCGAACAGATGCTTTCGGCTTGGAACCAATACATAGAAAGCCATCCAAGCGAAAAAGTCATAGTCAATACCATGCGTGCAGCACTACCATCCCGTGTCAACGACACCCTATATGAGATATATGTGGAAAATGTCGGACAAGTGGAATTTATAAAAACCCGCCAAACTGAAATCGTAGAATTTTTACGACAACGACTTGACAACGACATGGTAGCCATTGATGTAAAAGTTAAGGAATCAGGTCCTGAACCAAAATTTTGGTCACCGCGGGAAATAATAGAAGATATGGTGCAACGAAATCCCGACGTGCGGAATCTAATACAAGAGTTCGGCCTCAGCCTCACATAGTTCATTATCGTCAACTGACACACCACCACTTACTTCCCAAAAGCAGTGACAAAAAAACAAGTATTCAGAACAGCAAAGCTGATAATCCCGGAATCCAAGATTTGAGTGAAAGACATAGATATAAGCACTATTTCTGAAATTTATCTTTGAAACCACAATTTATACAGACTGTTTCATGACAATAAAACGCATGAATAAAACATTTAATTGTAGTTGTCGAGAGCAGCACGCAATTCATTAACTACCATCGCTTTCAGCTCAGGCGGTGCAACAACTTCAACTTGCGAGCCATGTGAAAGAATCTCTTGAATGAAGTCGTAAGTAATCAACAAATGGTAGTGAAACAGCGAATAACTATCATGTATTTCCTCACTCTGCGAATGATGTAGTGGCAGGGCACGAAAGTACTTTGCCTGATTGTTTGTAGCTTTGAGTATAATATCCTTCGCCACGCCCTTGCTTTGCATGATACCAAAACAATCCTTGAAATAATCGGATGCACTAAATCCCTTAGGCACCTCGAAATGCTCGTTACGGATAACGACATCACTCATTCTGTCGAGAGAATAGGTCTTAATCATACCATCCTTAGTATTAAAGCCTATGACATACCATAACTGTTTGAAAATGCGCACAAAATAAGGCTCAACCGTAATATCACGCTTGGTATTGATGCGGTTATAGGCATTGTATGAAAAATTTATGCGGCATGAGTCCTTTATTGCCTGTATAATCACCGGCAGATTTCCACGCGCACTCGGTACATCTTCGAGTACTATGCGGTCGGAAACATCACGCGAATCAGAGAGCATACCGCTCATCGAAGCCGAATCGAGCAGCCAGTTGCGTAAGCGGTCTCCATGCTCGCTACCGGAAGTGTCAATATAATACTCAAACGTTGCAGGATCGCATTCTACCACCACATTGAATGTTTCTTCTATTCCTTGTCTATAATTGTAGAACGTGCGGCGGGCAAGAGGCGCACCATCACTAAGCGATGATCTCATCCACAGCCTGCTTAGTTCCTCACGAGTTATTCGCCCATATCGTTGTATGGTATCGATAATCCAAATATACCTATTTATAAGATTCCTTGACATCACAAGATCCCTTCTCCTTAACCAGCAACAACAGTCCAACAAAAGTAACAGCAGCATTGAGCAGTAGCAGTTCAAAACTTATGGTGTAACCAAAATACACCAACAACGCACGCTGCACAAAATAGCAAATAACCGGTGCCGCAATGCACACCACAGGCACCAAACGGTCACGCACATGCCACCGCATAGAAATTCCGAAAATGAACAATCCAAGGATAGGTCCGTAAGTGTAGCTTGCAAGCGTATAAACAGCACTAATGGCATCGCTGTCGCTTATGGCATAAAACACCATTATAACCAATCCCATTATCACCGACATTGCCGCGTGAACACATTTGCGGACACGAGTTATATGACGTTCGTCAAACCGTCTGGCACCGAATATATCTATCGTGAACGACGTGGTAAGCGATGTAAGAGCCGATCCTGCTGCCGAATAAGCCGCCGAAATGAGCCCAAGAATAAACACTATGCCTACAACCACCGGTATGGTGTGATGAGTAACTACAAGGCCAAAAAGTTCATCAGACTTGGCCGGCAGTGAAATATCGGGCACATTCCTAACATACATCACAAGCAACGTGCCAAGAACGAGGAACAGTGCTATCACAAAAAATTGAGAAACTCCGCTCACCAACATATTTTTCTGCGACTCAAGAAAATTGCGACATGCAAGATTACGCTGCATCATGTCTTGGTCAAGACCGGTAGTGGCAATCATCATGAAAATACCGGCCATAAACTGTTTCCAGAAATATTCACCCGATTTAGGATCGTCAAAGAAAAAGACACGCGATGTGTCATCGGCAACGACAGCCGAAACCATTTCGCCAAAACTAAGTCCCAATCCTCGGGCAATGAACACAATACACAACACTACCGACATTATGAGGCAAAACGACTTGAGTGTATCAGTCCATATAACAGTCTTCACACCACCTTGCATCGTATAAAGCCAAATGAGAGCTATCGTGATAACTACATTCATGGCAAAAGGTACGCCAAGCGGTCCGAAAGCAAGGCTCTGCAACACCACGCACACTACAAAAAAGCGAACCGATGCACCAAGCATCTTTGATATGAAAAAGAACCACGCCCCGTTGCGATACGTCGCGACACCGAAACGTTGTTCGAGGTATCCGTATATCGAAATCAATTGTTTTTTATAGAAAAGTGGCACAAGCACAAATGCTATAACAGCATAACCTACAATAAACCCCATTGCCATCTGCAAGTAACTATACCCCTTAGCCACGACCATCCCGGGTACAGATATAAAAGTCACTCCTGAAATAGCAGCTCCCATTGTGGCAAAGGCCACCACAGGCCATGGAACTTGCCTATTCCCCGTAAAAAAACTTGCATTGTCGCTGTTGCGTCCCGACACGACCGACACAATAACCAACAAAACAAAATATCCGACTATCGTAGCTATAACTATTATTGGAGTCATACCTCTTCGATCTATTCGGCATATAATAAGTATGGGCGGCGAAGACGTTTGAAATTTTCCACATCTTCACGCCATGTGGCTTTTATCTCAGTTGCAGTTTTCCCGTCTTCAATCATGTGACGCACATTGTCATTACCTATCAATTTTTCAAAAAATGAAGTGAAGAATTTGTCACCTATTCCAAGCCGATTGTATGCATCTATCACATATTCAAGATTCACTCCGCCTTCAATTACCTCTTCTTCATCAAGCCCTGTAAGGTCACGACCATAGCATTTCTTACCCAGCAGCGGCGGATTTTTCGCACCGTCCACACATTGCGGTGTAAATGAGAATGTACAGCCTTTCATATCGGGATGTCCATATATCTCAAATGGATGATCCGTGCCACGACCAAGGCTGATCACCGTTCCTTCGAAATAACAAGTGGACGGATACAGATAAACGGCAAGCATCGATTTTAAATTAGGCGACGGAGAAACAGGCAAACGATAACGGCTCTGATGAGTGTAACCTTCACATTTGACAACAGTCAAACGGTCGCCAAGATGCTTGCCACCATTCAACCAACCTTCTCCATCGGCCATCTTGGCAAGTTCGCCAAGAGTCATACCGTGTACGACAGGTATGGGTAACCTCCCCACACCCGATTTATACTTCATGTCGAGTACGGGTCCGTCAACATACATTCCGTTTGGATTCGGACGGTCGAGAACAACAAATTCCTTATCGTAAGCAACAGCGGCATTCATCAGGTCGAGCATAGTAATATAATATGTATAATAGCGTAGTCCCACATCTTGCAAATCGGTTACAATGACATCAAATTGAGCCATTGTCTCTGCCGAAGGCATCCCCCTTTTCCCATCGTACAACGAAGCTATCGGAATACCGGTTGTGGCATCTATGCTGCTCAATACTTTTTCACCGGCATCAGCATTACCACGAAACCCATGTTCGGGCGAAAAAATAATGGTTACATTGATGCCATTTTCAAGCATTACATCGAGTGTATGCTTGTTTCCTACCATCCCCGTATGATTGCTAAGCAAGGCCACACGCTTGCCATTGAGTAACGTGGCATACTCAGCAACACGCTCAGCACCCACCCGGATTTGTTGAGGCCATGCCTCAACTGGAATTATTGCTATCAAGGCAATAACGGCAAGCAATCTAAAAGGAATACAAAGTAGATTTGTCATTTATACAGAATTGTTTGTTTTTCGTCAAGAAATCTAACCTTTGACAAAATCACGCCATAATTTAGAAAGATTAATATAGGCAGTAATCCCAAGCCACAAGAGTACTGCTAAAATGTATCGAAACACAGTGGCAGCAACGCCCTTATGCCCTCTATACGATACACAGCACGTTTGCCATAAAGCATAATATCGATAGGTGCCCCACCAAGTTTCTCATATTCCAATATAGCCTGACGGCAAACACCGCACGGAGATACCGGTTCATCGACAAAATCACCATTTGCCCACGCAGCTATTGCAAGACGGCGAAAACGTATCCCCGGATAATTGGCCGCCGCATAAAATATCGCCGAGCGCTCGGCACAAGTCCCCGCAGGAAACGCTGCATTCTCCTGATTGGCCCCGGTGACAATCTCACCGTTTTCAAGCAGCAAAGCCGCTCCCACATGAAAATGGCTATAAGGTGCATAGGCTCGCGAAGTGGCCTCTTTAGCCAACGACACCATTTTTTTATCATCGTCACTAAGTTCATTATAGGAGCAAACCCTTATCTTTGTATTCAAAATCATTTCGTCCATGACAAAGCAGTATTTATGCAAATATATCCATAATTTTCGTAAAAGCAACCTGTTTACAGCTTTTATTTGCCTAATGACGTGGGCATTGCCGGCATACGGCAAATCGGCAGTCTATCTTGAATATATCGAAACATATCGCCAAATAGCCATTATGCACCAACAGCAATATGGCATACCGGCAAGCATCACACTGGCTCAAGGGTTGCTTGAGAGCCGAGCCGGACATAGCCACCTTGCTACTGTAGGAAACAACCACTTTGGCATAAAATGCCACGGAAATTCATGGAAAGGCGGAAAAATATATGCCGATGATGATGCTCCTAATGAGTGTTTCCGTAAATACAAATCGGCTGAAGAGTCATTTGAAGATCATGCCCGCTTCTTGAAAAAGCAACGTTATGCCCCACTGTTCAAACTTAAAATAACCGACTACAAGGGATGGGCACGAACACTGCACAAATGTGGTTATGCCACCGACAAACGATATGCCGACAAACTAATCGACATCATAGAAACGTATGAATTGTACCGCTACGATACCGGACAACCCATCATAGCCAAGCCAAAACACCTTGAAGGCGACGAATCACTTGAACACTCAATCAACGATGAGATTTATGACGAAATCATATCGGCTCACGAAATAGTAAAACGCAATGGCCTCTACTGCATAATAGCAAAAAACGGTGACACATATAACAGCATTGCCTCGGAATTCGACATGAAAACAAGGAAATTATTATCGCTAAATGATATCGGACGACGTAATGGGAAGAAACAAATGCGAGCCGGCACAATTGTCTATCTCGAAGATAAACTCGATGCTGCCACACCTGAAAGCCCCGAATTTTATCAAGCCAAGACAGGCGACACAACCTACGATATTTCTCAACGATTCGGCATAAAACTCTCATCGCTTTGCAAATTAAACCGCATGAGTACAAAAAATGCCAATCGCTCGCTGAAAAACGGTGTAAAAATCAGGCTCCGGTAAATCACTACCAGAGCCCGACATAGAAACATTATTATAAATGCAAGCGAAGTAACAATTTTTTCCTTCACTAATTTTCCCCTACCGACTTAATCCATTCAGCCTCCGAAGGAATTTCTTCGGCAATCTCTGTATTAAGAGATCCTCCGCCATATTCTTCGTCGTGTTGTGACTTATCGAGTCCTATACGTTCACTTTTCTTCGACACACGCATTGGCACCATCTTGTTGGTTACCCAATATAGTGCATAACTCATCACAAACGTATAGCCAAACACTATCACCACCGCAAGCAGATGGTTGAGCATAAATTGTGCATGCGAGATTTCATCACTACCATCAGGGAAAAAATATGTGTAAGTAAACACTCCTGTTAGCAAAGTACCGACTATACCGCCCACGCCATGAGTAGGGAACACATCGAGTGCATCATCAAACAGATGCTTTTTTGCTTTATATGTGACTGCAAAGTTACATATAAGCGTGGTGACAAACGATATAAAGATGCTCTGCCCCACTGTAACCCAACCGGCACTCGGAGTAATAGCCACAAGACCTACCACTGCACCGATGGCAGCACCCATCGCCGACGGACGACGGCCAAGCAAACAGTCGAGAAAGACCCATGTAATCATAGCCGTAGCCGCAGCTGTGTTTGTGTTAAGGAATGCCGAAATGGCAACACCATCGGCAGCAAGCGAAGACCCTCCGTTAAAACCAAACCACCCCAGCCACAACAACGCAGCACCCAATAATACAAACGGGATATTGGCGGCTTTGCCTTCTTCACTGGTGCGCTTTCCAAGGAACAATGCACCGGCAAGGGCTGCCACTCCCGATGCAGCATGAACAACAATACCTCCGGCAAAGTCATGTACGTGCATATTGGCAAAGAATCCCTCAGGATGCCATGTCCAATGAGCCAATGGACAATAAACTATCACGACCCACAGAATCATAAAAATCAAATACCCTGAAAATTTCACCCGTTCGGCAAAAGAACCTGTAATGAGCGAAGGCGTGATTATGGCAAATTTCATTTGGAACAATGCAAACAATGCCAATGGAATGGTTGTTATGGCAAGGTCTTCCTGTGTGAGATTAAATCCACTCTCGGCAGGAAACAGATTTTCCACACCAACACCTCTCATCATAAAAAAGTCCATCGGATTTCCAATTATACCACATATATCATTACCAAATGCCAATCCGAAACCAAAAACAACCCAAATCACACTCACTACACCCATGACTATAAAACTTTGGAGCATTGTGCTAATCACATTCTTGGCTCTTACCATACCACCGTAGAAGAAAGCAAGACCCGGAGTCATCATCAGTACAAATATCGTGGCCGTAATCATCCAAACGATGTTGGCATACTGCTGTGCCGTCAAATCGGGCAAATCAAAGTCGGCTGTCGATCCGGAAACAAACAAGCCAAGAATACTGCTACAAAGAACCAGACAAAACAATATCACCCATCTTTTCTTAATTTTCTTTTTCATTTCTCAATAGGATTTCCTTAGTTAAACCTTATCACTATTATTTTTTCGGCACAAAGATATTCATTTGTTTTAAATTACACACATCTTATGGCATTTTTTTTGATTTAACAAAACAACTGTTGCATATTTCCACACATTTCAAAACATCAAAAACAATATGTTACATTGTTATATAAACAAAAATCTTGTAGTTTTGTTTCGTATTGCGCACTTTCGAGATTTTTTGTATGTTTGTGTCAGACAAAGACCACACCGATAAACAAATACCTGTAACATAGTATGACATTAACAAACAATGCGCTCATAGCATCCACACACGATGATTTCGAAACTTGGTCGGGAATCGAAGTTGGATTTGATAATTTCAAAAATTTTGTAGTGCATCTCGAACACGAACACTATAACCAATCAAAAGACCATACGTACGCCATAATCGACAACGAAAACACAGCCATTGTAGCATCAGCTCTCAAAACAAGCATTCAAAAGTTACCATGCTTGTTATACGAAAAATATGGGTATATTGACGATGTAAGGGCAACATACAACGACATTGAAGCCACATTCCAAGAAATTCTCGAACTGTTTCTCGATTGCGGTGCACATTATCAATTAAAACGATAAAAATCTTATGCATCAACTCTAAAATTAAGCCAAAATACACCGAAAATGGTTGAAAGTTAAAGAGAAAGTTTGTATCTTTGCGGCGAATTAGCTTTACAATTTTGGAAAAATTAGACAAATTCGACCTTTTGCTTAAAGGTATGCCTATTGGTGTACAGGAATTTAGCTTCCATCTAAGCGATGATTTTTTCACAAAAATGGAAAGCACCGATGTGCAGAGCGGCAATGTTGATGTCGGCCTGACGGTGAGTCATATCGGAGATATTTATGAATTGTATTTCACGCTAAAAGGGGTGATAGGTATTCCATGTGACCGTTGTTTGGATAAAATGGAACATTTCATAAACACCACATACACGATGAGCGTGAAATATGGTTACGAATATACCGAGGGCGATGACATCATTGTCCTACCGGAAGGGGAAACAACTTTCAATGTGGCACGGACAATTTATGATACAGTGGCACTCACCATCCCTATCATGCACGTCCACGAAGATGGGAAGTGCGATGAGATAATGAGCCAGCTACTTGAGCAACACACGGCACACATCGATGAGGACGATGACAATCGTTCAAATGACCCTCGATGGGATGCACTAAAAAAATTAACAGACAGTAATTAACATATTAAATACAATAAAAAGAGATGGCACATCCTAAACGAAGACAATCAAAAACTCGTACAGCCAAGAGAAGAACTCACGACAAGGCTGTCGCTCCAACTATTGCCCTTTGCCCTAACTGCGGAGCATGGCACATATATCACACAGTATGCCCCGAATGCGGCTACTATCGCGGCAAAATAGCCATAGAGAAAGCTGCGGCACAATAGTCGTTTGACGCTATAAAAAAGGACACGATTACTATAAGCCTTTCGCTATGCGGAATTCAACCTTCCAAAGTGATATAGGAATATAGTAGTCATTTTTCCGTAATAGAACATAATCGTTTATAAGGAAAGACTTTACAATCAAAATTATGATTAACGCCAATATTACTGGCATTGCTTCGTACACGCCTGATTACGTGTTGACAAACGACGAGCTGTCGAAGATGGTAGAAACAAACGATGAATGGATAACCACACGTGTCGGAATCAAGGAACGTCGCATATTAAAAGAGCCTCATGCCGGCTCGTCATACATGGGCATACGCGCCCTTAATAAATTGCTTGCAGAAACAGGCACACGAGCTGAAGATATCGAGCTTATAATCTGCGCTACATCCAATCCCGACTATCGTTTTCCATCCACCGCATCGATTATTGCCTATCAATGTGGGGCAACCAATGCCTATGCTTACGACATACAAGCAGCTTGCGCAGGCTTTATCGTCACCTTGCAATCTGCTTCGGCTTATATTAAAAGCGGCCTTTACAAGAAGATTGTGGTGATTGCCGCCGAAAAAATGTCGAGCATGACCAACTACAAAGACCGTACGACATGCCCGCTCTTTGGCGATGCAGCCGTAGCTGCACTTGTAGAGCCCACCGAAGAAAACGTAGGTATTATAGATGGTGTGTTCCATGTCAATGGTGAAGGTCTGCCACACTTGGTGATGAAAGCCGGCGGCTCAGTAAATCCCACTTCAGTGGAAAATGTCGAAGCCAACGAGCACTATCTCTACCAAGAGGGTCGTGCAGTGTATAAGCACGCAGTTACTGACATGTATGAATCGAGTAATGAAATTATAACACGAAACGGACTGACCGTTGACACCATCGACTGGTTTATACCGCACCAAGCCAACTTGCGCATTATAGAAGCAGTCGGGGAACGCCTCGGCATCGACCCCGATAAGGTACTTGTCAACATCCAGCATTACGGTAACACAAGTGCAGCATCCATACCTTTGTGTATCGATGAATACAAAGCTCGGCTTAAGAAGGGGGACAAAATCGTCCTTACGGCATTCGGTGCCGGGTTTATATGGGGTGCTATGTACTTGATTTGGGGAATTTAAAACGCACATAATAGGAGCATATAAATCATCCCCGAATCACCACAAACAACACATAATCCCACAGACTGCCTCGGCGCATCACAACACCATAGGCGGCAGTGGGATTTTTTATCTCCCATAAATTTAAAATAATAATTTTGTTATGCAGCACAAAGCAGGATTTGTCAACATCGTGGGAAACCCAAATGTGGGAAAATCAACACTGATGAATCATCTCGTAGGCGAACGCATTTCAATCATTACATCAAAAGCCCAAACCACGAGACACCGTATCATGGGTATCGTAAATACCGATGATTACCAAATAGTGTTTTCCGACACACCAGGAGTGCTTAAACCTAAATACAAGCTGCAAGAAAGTATGCTTGAATTTTCGGTCGAAGCCTTGGTGGATGCTGATATACTGCTATATGTCACCGATGTCGTGGAAACAGTTACTAAAAACCAACTGTTTCTCGATAAAGTGGCAAAGATGAAGATACCCATACTACTGATTATAAATAAAATAGACTTACTTAAGGGAAATGACGACCTTGTTGCCATAATAGAAAAGTGGCACAATATATTGCCGGCAGCAGAAGTGTTTCCGATATCGGCACAAGAAAATTTCAACATAGACAATTTAATGAAACGCATTGTTGAACTGCTGCCCGACTCACCTCCGTTTTTCGGAAAAGACGACCTCACTGACCGCCCTGCACGCTTCTTTGTCACCGAAATTATCCGCGAAAAGTTATTGCTCGACTACGACAAGGAAATACCCTACGCTTCTCAAGTAATGGTGGAGCTATTCGAAGAAAAACCATCGTCAATACACATCATGGCAGTGATATATGTGGAACGAGACAGCCAAAAAGCCATCATCATAGGGCATAGAGGACAAAAGCTAAAACGTGTTGGCATCGAGGCACGCAAAGACATCGAAACATTCTTTAAAAAGCATGTTTACCTCGAACTTTTTGTAAAAGTGGAAAAAGACTGGCGCAACAAAGAGAACAAATTGCGTTCGTTTGGCTACATAGAATAAAAAACAATCGTAAACAGCCGTAACAATTAAGACAACAGAGAGATATGAGCAAGCTTATAGCAATAGTAGGACGCCCAAACGTTGGCAAATCGACCCTTTTCAACCGACTTACAGGAGCACGCACAGCCATTGTAGACGACACTTCTGGTACCACACGCGACAGGCAATATGGTAAAACTGAGTGGAATGGTGTGGAAATGTCGGTTGTAGATACCGGTGGCTGGGTAGTAAACTCTGACGACATTTTTGAGGAAGAAATCAATAAGCAAGTAGCAATAGCTATCGAGGATGCCGACGTAATACTTTTCATGGTCGACATAAGAAACGGTGTTACCGACCTCGACGACCATGTTGCAGCCATTCTGCGACGTTCAAATAAACCGGTTATTGTGGTTGCCAATAAAGCCGATGACCAAACTTACTTAAGTGAGGCCGAATTTTACTCTTTAGGGCTTGGCGACCCCTTTGCCATATCAGCCATGAACGGCTCCGGCACAGGAGACTTGCTCGACCGCATTGTCGAGATTATGCCGAACAACAATGCAAAAGAAGAACCTACCGACCACTTGCCACGCTTTGCCATCGTAGGCCGGCCAAACTCGGGCAAATCATCCATTATCAACGCTTTCATTGGAGAAGACCGCAATATCGTAACCGACATAGCCGGAACTACACGCGACAGCATCTATACGCGCTACAACAAATATGGATTTGATTTTTACCTTGTCGACACCGCAGGTATACGCAAGAAGGCAAAGGTGAATGAAAATATAGAATACTACTCGGTGATACGTAGCATACGCGCCATCGAAAACAGTGATGTGTGCATACTCATGATCGATGCCACCAGAGGAATCGAAGGACAAGATGCCAACATATTCTCGCTAATACAGCGTAATCGCAAGGGACTTGTGGTGTGTGTTAATAAATGGGATTTGGTCGAAAACAAAAGCAATGCCGCCATTAAGACTTTTGAAAATGCCATACGTAAACGTTTTGCACCGTTCACCGATTTTCCCATTATATTCGGCTCAGCACTCACCAAACAACGTATCCTAAAAGTGCTTGAAAGTGCAGCACAAGTTTACCAAAACCGCAATCGCATTGTACCAACTTCGGAACTTAACAAAGTGATGCTCGAAGCGATAGACTCATATCCCCCACCAGCCCACAAGGGAAAATATGTCAAGATAAAATATATTACAATGCTCAAAGAAGCTGCAATACCGTCATTTCTCTTTTTCTGCAACCTTCCACAATGGGTGAAAGAGCCATACCGGCGCTATCTCGAAAACAAAATCAGGGAAAACTGGAATTTCTGTGGAACTCCTATCAATGTGTTTATGCGGGAGAAATAAGTATCAATAGCAGACAAATTCCTAAACGAAAGCGAGAATGCTCAAAATATGCTTTGTTTTGCAAATATTAACACCGGTTCAGCCTATTAAAGTTTGGTCGATGTAATATTCAGTATTATTTTTGCTATGCTAAAGTAAAAGGAATTTTTTCATAATAACAAACAACAAAAAATACTTGAATTTTGGTTATGAGGAGGGTGTGCATTTGTGAAAATGTACACCTCCTTTTCAGTTCTCCCCTACCTTGCTGCAAGTATTTGTTTAGAACGTGCGTAATCTTTCTCAAGTTGTAATTTCAGTTCCTCTACCGAGTCAAACTTCAATTCACTGCGCAAGAACTTTATGAATTCCACCGTTATCGGTTGCCCGTATATATCGTCTGAAAAGTCGAAAATATGCACCTCTATGCTTTGATCGCAATTACCGTTGCCAACAGTGGGACGCACTCCGATATTGGCCATACCTCCCAAAGTGTTTTCATTGCCAACACGCACCTTTACCACATAAGCTCCACGATGCGGCACAATCAACGATGGGTCAATATTGCCAACATTGGCCGTCGGAAAACCAAGTTTATGTCCCACTTCAAATCCATGCTCTACAATGCCGTGAAGTACAAACGAATGCCCAAGACAGTTAGTAGCGTCATCAACTTTCCCCGCAAGTATCAACCGACGTATTATCGATGAGCTGACGGGGCTGCACTCTCCGTGATACTCATTGGCTCGCACCAATTTCACACCGAGCGCACTTCCATGTTTCCGGTAATCGTCAAATCCTTCTTCACGATTATGCCCAAAACGATGATTAAACCCGGTAACAAGTGTCCCAACACCATAATTATCACGTATCAACTTTATATAACTATACGAATCCAACTGTGCAAGCTGCAAATCAAAATCCATCAAGACCACATAATCTACACCCATATTACCGATGGCTTTGATGCGATCGTCAAGAGACATTATCATACGCAAGTCGGAATCAGGTCTTAATACCTTTTGTGGATGTTCCCGAAAAGTAATTACAGCCGACTTCATCGAATGGCTGCGAGCCTCCAAGCAGAGCTCCTCTATGAGCGAGGCATGACCGCGATGCAAACCGTCGAACATGCCTATCGTAGCAGCCACAGAACATGGCCGAATTATATGTGGTTGAGTAACTACTTCCATCAGCAATTGCCTAATACGCCTTTAGAATATCTTCAAATTCTTTACCCTGCGGCACAAGCGCTGTGGCAAATCCAAGTTGTGCTGCCTCATCCAAGTTGCGTTGGGAGTCATCGATAAAAAGCGTTTCGTTTGGGACAATGCCAAGATGTGAAATTGCATATTCGAAAATCTCACGATCGGGCTTGTAACACCCGGCAAGAAACGATACCACTTGTCCATCGAAATAGTCATTCATCTCCATGCCCTCTTTGGTAAACTGGCGGGCTATTTCTGAATAGTACATTATGGGATTGGTATTAGACAACAGATAGATTTTATAATTCTTGCGCAATCTTCGCAAAGCCGCAAGGCGATGCTCCGGAATGCCTGTCAAAAATGCATTAAGAGCCTCGTCTATTTCTTGGTCGGAAACCATCCTACCGTCTTTTATCTGCTTGCGTAATGAATTCCTAAACTCATCAGCACTCATGGAACCATTCTCAAGCCGCAAGAAATCTCCCGACTGCACATACAATCCAAGCATATCGTCGGCATTTTCCACTCCAATCCTTGAAAGAGCTTCCACACAGCGTTCTCTCTTTATATCCATTATCACGCCACCAAGGTCAAAAAGCAAATTTTTAATATTCCCTTTCATATTACATGAATGTGATGTTACAACATGTTTTAATTTGCAAAGTTAGTCAAAATCTCCATTAAATTTTGGCAATCGGGGGTATTTGCCACCACAACGTCCTAAAATGGCAAATGACAAATTAAACTTTACAATTTTTTTTGTATCAAAACGATTAAATTTGCAGTATATCTACACATAAAAACATCTGCGATACACAATTGCTGTATCCCCCATTATATATTTATCTAGGTAATACTTATAATTGATGAAACGTTTTTTGGTAATAACAGTTCTCTTGTTGGTGGTAAGTATCGGACTGTCAGCCGCAATCATAAGAGGCACAATTGTCACAAACACCGATGGATCACCACTCTCAGGAGCAACAGTGAAACTCATGCGCAACAATGCCGACAGCACTTTTGTATCGGCAATCCCAACAGGGAATGACGGCTCGTTTCGATTAAGCGGACTGTCGAGAGGGAAATATATCATCAGTTTCTCATTTCTCGGTTATGAAACAGCAGTGCAAAATGTAGAGATAAAAGATGCCAATGTCAATTTGGGCCGGGTGACAATGAACGAGAGCAGCATAATGTTAAAAGAAGCTACTGTGGTGGGTGTAAGAACCGATATTGTCGTAAAAGAGGACACCATAGAATATAATGCCGACTCCTATCGCACACAGCCTAACGCCGTGGTAGAAGACCTGCTCAAGCGACTACCGGGCGTGGAAGTGGACAGCGAGGGAAAAATAACGGCCAATGGTAAGGAAGTAAGCAAAATTCTAGTAGATGGCGAGGAATTTTTCTCCGACGATCCCAAAGTAGCTACCAAAAATCTGCCGGTTAACATGGTCGACAAATTGCAAGTTATCGACCGTAAAAGCGACCTTGCACGGCTCACAGGTGTGGACGACGGTGAAGACGAAACGGTAATAAATCTGACAGTAAAAAAAGGTATGAAAAACGGCTGGTTTGGCAATTTCACCGGTGGATATGGCACCGATGACCGTTATTCCGGTAATTTTATGCTCAACTACTTCAAGGACAGCAATCAATTCTCAATCCTCGGCAGTGCCAACAACACCAACGAAATGGGATTTACCGACCGAGGTGCATCACGATTCACACGCTTTGGTGGTAGTAATGGCATCAGCACTACGCAGTCAATTGGTGCTAATTTTGCCGTAGGCACTGATGACAAATTACGCATAGGTGGCGATGTGTTTTATTCTCATAGCGACCGCGACAGCCGTAATAGCAGCAGCCGACAATATTTGTTCACCGACTCTACCTCTTACTATGATGCTGCCGGCTCATCACACGACAAGGGACACAACATATCTGGGAATTTCAGGCTAAAGTGGGAGATTGATTCATTTTCAACCCTCGAATTTCGCCCACGCTTTGCCGTCAGCTTCAGCGATTCACAAAGCAACGACAGTTCTGCTACACGCGCTGGCGACGCAGCCATGTCGCTTGTCAATAGCAGTCTAAGCAGCAAGTATAACGACGGTACAAGTTATGAATTCAGTGGACGGATAATCTTCAACCATAAGTTTCGCAGCCATCCGGGGCGCAGCTACAGTGCAAGCGTAAACTATGAATTCAGTGATGTAAAGGAAAACGGGAGCACAAAGACCGACAACACCTATTACCTCGTTGATGATGAAAATGAATACATCAATCAAATATATGACAATCACCAATGGAGCAATAGCATACAAGGCCGATTGACATGGACTGAGCCACTCGGCAATATAAAAAATGCCCGTTTCCTCACTTTTTCTTATAGCGGGCAATATCGCTTCAATAATGCCGACAAATATGTTTACGATCTTGCAACGGCTACCAATGCAGCCACTGTGTCAACGTCGGCTCTAATGTCAACGTTGCGCGACCCTGCATTCAAACAAGCCGTAATAGAGAAATACGGCGAACTTGCATGGACCAATCCGACTATGTTGCGGCAAATAGTGGAAGATGAGTTGCAAGCCGAACTTAATGAAGACCAAAGCACACGTTTCCGCAACATTTATTTCAACCAATCAGTACAAGTCGGTTTCAAACAAACACGCGACAACTACAACCTCGACGTAGGAGCAATGGTCAACGGGTCGATGCAAAGCAGCGAAGACTTGATTAACCCCGAGCGTAACATTGACTCACGATGGGTATGGAACGTTGCCCCATATGCCCGTATCCGCTTAAAAATGAGCAAATCGCGCTCCTTGTCACTCGACTATCGTGCCAATTCATCACAACCATCGATTTCGCAATTGCAACCGGTAGCCGATGTTTCCAACCCCTTGAGGATAGTTGTTGGAAATCCCGACCTTGCTCCCACATTCACACACCGTGTTAACATGCGGTACAGCGATTTTGACCAAAACAAACAGCGCAGCATAATGGCAATGGCTAACTTTCAGTTTGCCACCAACAGCATCATTTCGGTAACCGACTATGATTCTCAAACCGGTGGACAAGTAACCACATACGAGAATGTCAATGGTGTATGGAATGGCAATATGATGGGAATGATAAGTTTACCGTTCCACAACAAGAACTGGTACTTTTCATCGATGGCATCACTGCGATATTCTAATACCGTTGGATACAATAACAGCCAATACAACCGCAGTGGCTCCTTCTCGGTCAACGTATCGCCGGGAATACGCTTCAACATCGATGCCATGCAACTCGAATTACGCCCAAATTATAACATCCAGATTACGCACAATACTGTACAGTCGCAGAATGACCGCACCATACACAGCTATGGTGGCACATTCAACGGCTCATACTACACGCCGTTCGGACTGGTATTCAACACCGATTTATCATATAGCGGAACGCAAGGCTACAGTGAGGGCTATGACAGTGACCAATGGCTGTGGAACGCAGCTATCTCCTACCAATTCTTGAAAGGGAATGCGGCCACTATCACGGCCAAGATTTATGATCTGCTTAACCAGAAACAAAACATAAGCCGGACAATCAACGCGAGCTATATCGAGGATAGCGAATACAACTCGGTCGCTCGGTATGCAATGCTCTCGTTCACCTACCGCTTCAACACATTCGGAAATAGCAACGATGAGCCTCAAATCAATTATGATGGACGAGGTCCCGACGGTGACCATCGTCGCAACGGCATGGGAGGACCACCTCCGGGTGGTGGAGGAATGCGTCCAGACCGCATGATGTAAATAGGGACATTTATACCAAAAAATAGCAATAAAAATGGCATATGAAGTGATATGGTCTATCATCTTCATATGCCATCTTATTTTTGGGGACATTTACTGAATATCCCTAATGCTCGGCCACTTTCAGTGTCGGGCACGCTCAAGGTCGTAGATGCCTTGCGTGTGTCGGGGGGGAGAGTTACTTCACCATCACCTTGACGGTGCTGCCGTCGGCCTTCTTCACTATGTTGACACCCTTCACAGGTGAGCTTATGCGAATGCCGTCGAGCGTGTAGCGCGCTACCTCGGTGTCGTCACCATCGACAGTCACGCCGCTTATGCCGGAGGAGCCGTCGGTGTCATCGCCGTCGAAGTCAATCACGTAGGTAACCACGGATATTGTCTGGGTTTCTTCATCAGCGTCATACGCCCAGCCTATCACGCGCTTGCCGTCAGGGGTAATATCAACCGGGGTGTTGATGCCGGTAATGCCGCTTGACGTCTCGTCAAGATGCGCCATGTATGTCAGCTCCGGGTATCTTTCGGATATCATCACAGGCTTCTCCTCACCGGGGTACCAGATGTAGGCCTGACGGTATTCATATTCAATACCCGCATCATTGCCCAAGTAGCACAGTACCGTCCCGTCGTCAGAAACGGAGGAAGTATACATTAACGCCATGTTATTCGGATCCGCGAAGCGTTCTTCGTCCAGCGGCTCCATGGTCAGCTCCCCGGTCTCGAGGTCGTAAAGCCCCGCCCTGAGGCATCCGTAGTCTTCATCCGGTACGGAAAGGTCCATCGACACGTACCTGCCGTTGTGGCTGAGATCGCTGCCATAGAAGTAGCCGTAAGGCCTGTCCGGGTCGGGGTCGGAGGAGTAGGAGAAGTACCTTGCGCATACCGCGTCGTACTCGTAGGAGCCGTCAGCCTGCCTGTACCACACTATCATGGAGAAGAGGCTTAGTCTGCCCCACACGTAGCCCATCAGCACCGAGCCGTCGCCCGACACCCTGCTAACCACATAGCCGTATCTGGGTTCGAAGCCCAGCTCGTCTTCAGTCGGGTATGGCAACACCTCGAATTCGCCGTCCCTCCAGATGCAGGGATAGCGAAAGGATGAATAAGTATCAGCATCAACCCTACAAAAACCTCCTATTATGCTCAGGTCGTCACTTGCATGTCTTGC
>CAYNBZ010000045.1:0-19470 GCA_964395975.1 uncultured Muribaculaceae bacterium
CTTAAATGTTATAATTGAGCACTATAAATTTAATGCTTTTATCGCTATGTTCCTATTTCTCAGCAATATATTTATTCGCTTATATCGAACTCACGTTATTTATTTCCGCATTTGGGACACTCCCAAATAGACAAATCACCATTCTCCATTTTCTTTTGCAGTTCAGGGTTCAAGGTTACGTTGATGCTTAAGAATACGGTAAAATAACCTTCTGTTCCACAATTCGGACAGGTTACTTTCTTTGCTATTGGCATTGTCATATTACTTTAGTTTTTAAATTGTTATGATAAATACTGTTGCTTATTCGTTTGTTCGTCGGATGTATTTCTCTACTTTTTCAATTACAGGTTAGTCCATGCTGTCCGATCAAGCTCATTGATTACCCAAACAACAGTCCAAATAGCCATAAGATTACAATGATGCTAATTGCGGCTATTGCCAATCTTAATAAACAACTTGCTGCAAAACAACCTCCTGCCAAAGCACCACCTGCGGCATCTTCACCTTTCCCACTTTGTGCAAAACCTATTATTGCGCCAATAATCACTGCAATGATAATAATCCAAATCCACATAATTTAATAATTCTTCACATAAGTTATAAGGTTTCGTTTATTATAGCATCATATTCATCATGAGCTATATTACTTGCATTATAATCAATATAGCTCAATTCAACACGACCACTCATTTTTTCGTTATAACAGTTTACAGATATTCTTATTTCTCCAATATTGCTAATTAAATTTCGTATTGTATAACGCAATGCCGACTGTTCCTCATAAGTATTATATTTATAGGTATCTAAAAAAATACGAATATGTCCCAAATCAGGTTGTTTTTCTTCTTTATGTTCACCATATTTACGCTCTAAAGCTTCTATAAGGAGCTTTAGGTGGTCTCCCGCATTTAGATCCCATTCTTTCATACATACAGTTCTAAATACAGTTTTAGTTTTTAGTGAGCTAAATATGAGACATTGCCAATATCCAACATTGAGCTGTGTAGATCCACGATAGCACTTACATATGTCTCTATTATATATATTTTCGTCTTTCAGCTCGTTTGTATCATACAGTCCCTTAAGCTCTTTTTTGAAAGTTTCAAAAGGAGTTCCGAATGTTGCTCCATTAAATTTTATATGTGACAGCTTATCTGTACAATCATAAGTGGGTAAAAACATCAATCTCTTCATTGTAAAACTACATGTTCCTCATCCTCCGTTGGAACATTTAAGTTATTAAATGCGAAAAGCGTGAGGACTGTATCTATGCTTACTCTGTTATCAGGCTTCTCGCATTGCCTACGGGATGAGTAAGCAACAGCCACCCACGCTTGCGAGGTATATAGTTCTTCCTTTCGGAATAGTATATATCCGTAGCGTGAGCGTTGTTGCCCCCCGACCTATTCCGTTTCAAATTTTGCGAGAATCTGATAACAAGGTGAGTTTCAATAACGCTCTTCGTTCTTATGTCTGACAACCTTACGGAAGTCAATCACAAATATAACGAAAAGCGTTGAATCTTGTTGCGGAAACGAAAGATATTTGCCGATTTATGTTGAATAACAGCGAACGGGTACACATCATCCAATATGTGCAAACTGTTCTGTATATATGTCGGGCATGTTTTGCTTTTCCATTCCACTTAGAGGAGGTTGGGTGTGTACTCGCTTGTATGTGTGACACTTCCCGTATTTTCCGGGTGGCATAAGTTCCTGTTTCGTGTCGTATGTTTTTTTTAATATCTGAAAGGGCTGTAGAGGCTGTACCCAAGTCTTATATGTAAAAAAATATTTGAAACATTTTATTTTGTTGATAAAATGTATAAATTTGTAACCAACATTTAGTATTAAATAATTTTTTTTCTATGAAACGATTAATAGCATATTTTGCTTGTGCGACCTTGGTCGCCACAGGCGGCTACGCCTACCGCAAGATGGCGAAAGCCGATTTGCTGAGTGCGGCTCAAACGACAGAATTGCGTTTGAGCAGATTTCAGGAAAGTAACGAATCCCAAGCAGTGGGGGAGATCACTGAAAATGTTGTTGCGAGTGACGGACGCCATTTAAGTAAACGTGCCAAAGAAGTGCTTGGCAAGTTGCAGGGCAAATCCGAGCATCAGGCTTCAAATCTAAAAACACAGAATGTGCGTCCGTTGTCAGACCCTACGCCTGTTACGGGGCCGTTTTTTTGTAATTTTGAGACTGAAGAAGTATTAGAGAGCAACTGGTTTACCATTGATGGCAATGGTGACGGTGCGACCTGGTATTGGGATGATTACTATGCCGGTTCCGGTTCCGCGTGTATGTGGTACACTCTTTACGAGGCATTGGATGACTACCTTGTAACGATCAGTCCCGTCAGCCTTGAGGCAGGTGATGCTTACATCTCATTTGATTATGGCGGGTTTGGCAGTTATTTTCAAGAAAGTTTCGAGGTTGTGTATGGCACATCATCAGATGTGGGTCAGATGTCTCAAATCATATCATACGATAATTTTTATGGCGGTGTTGCCAATAATGCCATAGTACCGTTTACGGTGCCGTCTGACGGCGATTACTATTTTGCTTTCCATGCCACGTCTGACCCCGACCAATATGGTCTATGGATAGATAATGTGCAAATAGGCACAGGGGCTTACAAGGGTATTCCCGACATAGTTGTGACAAGCGTGACATTGCCATCACCGGGTGTGTCGTTGGGAAGTGAAACCATATATGCCACGGTATATAACCAAGGTTCAGTCGACATCGCTTCATATTCATTGTCGTGTGTTGTCGAATGCAACGGTTCGTCACAGACGAGTTCGCTTCAGACAGTCGCTACCCCGTTGGCGATAGGCGAATCGGCCACAGTAGAACTGGCCATGCCTGTTGACATGAGTGCCGAAGGTGTTTACACGGTGACTGTGACCGCAAGCGATGTGACTGCTGACGGTGACGGCTATGAAGAGACCGACACGTCAAACAACTCGGCCACTGCCACCACCACCCACTTTGGTGTGACCGATGTGCCGTTTGATGTTGACTTCAGCACGGGTGAGCAAAACGACAAATGGGCAAGCGACGGCAGTTGGGCATATGACGGCGATTATTATTATTCGATGTATTGCCAAGGTACAGGTGCGTTGAAGTCGCAAGGTGTCAACCTTGAAGGCGGCAAGAGTTACAGGGTGACATACAGCTATATGACAGGTTACACCCTTTGGGGAATATACACTGTTACTGAAGATTTTGATGTGTTGTGCGGCAAGGCCGACGAAGACATGGCTGTCATCCAATCTGTGACCTCTTCTAATACCGACTATTCATTCGTATCAGGTGAGGTAACATATACTTGCAGTGAATCGGGCGTTTACCAGTTTGGATTCTCGCAAGATTATGCATCGGGAACATTTTATATCCAAAGCGTACAGATTAGCGAAGTTTCGGATTATGACCTTGCCATCAGTGGCTTCTCGGCACAACCGACCATGCTTCCATTGCCTCAGGCTGTTGCAGTCTCGACCGATGTCACGGTTGTTAACAGGGGCAATCAAAGTTGCACGGGCTTACTGACCATTTCAGCCGGAGGGTCGACATTGGCAACAGTTGATGTCCCCGAAATTGCAAGCGGTGCAACGGCAATCGTGCCTGTTGAATATTCATTGTCATCGTTTGCCGCCGGCAGCGAGGTTAATGTTGAAGCATATGTTTCGATCACAGGACAGGCCGATGCGTATGAAACCGACAACAGTGCATCGTTCTCCATGACGATTACCGAAGATGAACTGGCATATGACCAAATGACCGATGACAAATATAGCGGCAGTTATTGCATTGGCGTGAGTGGAGGCAGTTTCGTGGCCGCTATCCCAATCCACCTCGATGTCGATGATGTGCTTACGGGCATCTCCGTCGGTTGGGGCGATGCCGACGGGCAAACCATCCAGCTTGAAGTTTACAAGTATGATCCGGATGATTATGTAACTAGCAGCGGAATCATATATTATAACTTGGGCAACCAGATTTTGTCCACTACGGCAGAGCAAGGGACAGAAAACGGGCAGATACGCTATTCGACCAATCCGAGAGCATTGGAAGCCGGCGACTACATGATATGTGTCGGTTGTACGGGATATTGCCTTGTCGTTGATGCTGTAACACCGGGTTACCTTTATTTGATATCAAGCGGTTATGCCATCGACCAGTCATCGACAGGTCTTGGAACGGCAGCCATCCGGGCAATCTTCGGCGAGGGCACCGCTGCCGCATACGACTTGACAGTGAATGGCATCACATCTCCGGATGGGTCGGGATTGTATTCGAGCAACCAGACAATCGAGGTCAGCGTGACCAATAATGGATATGAAACAGCCGAAGGGACACTTGAGGTGACTGTCAACGGGGAGGCTCTTGAGTCGCAACCGGTGTCGCTTGCAGCCTACACCACCGGCACATATACATTCACGGCAGATATGTCCACCCCGGGCGACTACATCATAGTTGCCACGGCAACGCTTACAGGAGATGAGAATCCTGACGACAACAGTGTGGAAAAGACCGTGACGAGTATTGAGTCATTGGATCCTTATGTAATGGATTTTGAGGGATGTGAAGACTTTTCAGTCGATGGCTTCAATCCTGCATGGACTACAGTCGATGGCGACGGGGCATATGTATATACCTTAGATGGCTATTTAGAAGCATGTAGTTTCATGGTATTTAATCCATATACCTATTCTAATTCATTTTTCACATATTATCCGTATGCAGTTCCTTGTAGTGGAGAAAAATATGGTGTTTCATTTGCATCTTTTAACCCACCGAATGACGACTGGTTGATTTCACCGCTCCTGACGATGCCCGAAAGTGGTTCGAGCCTGACGATGCAGGTGCAAAGTATTTCGGATTTGTTCGGATTGGAATTGTATGAAGTGTGTGTGTCCACAACCGACAACGACCCAAGCAGTTTCACGGTAGTTGCATCAGGCGAGGCTCCTGCCGAAGAATGGGGCGAGGTCACAGTCGATCTCAGTGCTTACGACGGGCAGGACATATACGTGGCAATACACTGTGTTTCGAACGACGCTTGGTTGTTCTTGGTCGATGATATCGTAATAACCAAGCCGAGCACGAGCAGTGGCATTAGCGGCAATTTGGGTTGCGATGCAGGACTCGTACTTTATCCCAATCCTGTCAGTGAAATCATGGTAATCAGTGCAGAAGGTCAGCAGATAGAGAATGTCACCATCTATTCGATGTCGGGAGCGTTGGCAGGTATGGTAAAATCGGCGACCGGAGAAGTACGTTACGATGTATCGGGTCTTGCCCAGGGAGTTTACTTTGCCAAGGTAAAGACTGAGAATGGAACCCAAGTAATGAAATTTGTAAAGAAGTAACACAATTTTCTTCATGAATATAACAGCTCCTTGAAATTTTTCAGGGAGCTGTTAGTTTTTATGTATCCGTGAGATTGCCGTTTTATAGCACGTTTCTTACTTCGGCAAGAGTCGTGACGATAGCATTTCGCACGATATTATTATAGTTGTTGGTTTCTTTCCGTTGCCGCTGCTGCTCTTTCCAAATCTTGTGCAGCTCTTGTGTATTGGCGTGTATTCTGTATGTCCATTTTTTTGTTTTTTTATCTATGCGGCATTTCTGTGTGCATTCCGATTTACTTTGTAATAGGGGGCATTTACTGAATGTCCATAAATATACAAAAAAGCCAACTAATTCATGTACAAAGTGTTGTGAATTAGTTGGCTGATTTTATGGCATTTACGGAATCTCCCTATACAGTCACAGTTTCAGCGACCGAATTGCACTCCAACATATCAGATTTGCTTTTCCCGTAATGGCTAAAGGCAGAACTGTCGTTGTCAGCGCAATTTGTTGGCGAGGTAGGAATGGCGGACGAATAAGAAAAAGCCTATTACTCCGACGGCATTTATGGCGGCTGCAATCTCAAACGAGCCGTGGTAGCTGATGTGTTCGGCTGCCCATCCACCTATCAGCATGCCAAGTCCAATTCCTGCATCCCACGATGTGAGAAATGTGCTGTTGGCTGTACCGCGTTGCGAATTAGGAGCAAGATTAATAAACATCGTTTGGTAGGCCGGACAAAGATGCCCATTGCCAAGTCCGATTATCAGGGCTGCAGAGTAGTATGCCCAAGGTTGGTGCACAACGGCAAAAAGGGTGTAACCTATCAGCGAGAGAAGCATTCCTATGCCGGCATTTTGGGTTATTTTGCCTTTGCGCAAAGAGCGACTGCCTATGATGCGTGATGATATCAATCCCACTGCCATGAGCATGAAGAATGTGCCCGTTCCGCTGGTTATTCCCAGTTCTTCCTTTCCGTAAATTGCGAGATATGTTGCCAGCACGCCGTAGCTAAATGAGAAACAAGCCATAGTGATACTTTCGCGCCACCCTTTGAGCAGGAAGAAGCGGTCGAGCGACATTGGCGGTCGTTTTATTGTTTCACGTTGTCTGGCCTTGATGGTTGTTAGCGCGACAAAGCCTATGCCAGAAGTTATGAGCGACATTGCAAACATGTAGAAAAAATTGGGTACTACCTGATACATATACATCGCTATCGAAGGTCCTGCGGCCATGGCAAGGTTGTTGCTGAGTCCATAATAACCGATACCTTCGGCGCGGCGGCTCGGATAAAGTACATCGATGGCCATTGTGCTTGCGGCAACGGTTGTCGAGCCAAATGCAAATCCATGCAAGGTGCGTATGATGGCAAACAGCAACACCGTCCATGCGAGAAAATATCCTGCGAAAAATGCGAAAAATGCGAAGTAACATATCAGCAATACAGTCTTTCTGGGAAAACTATCTGCAATATATCCGCTAAAAGGGCGTATTAACAGGGCTGTCACTATGTAACCGGTAAGCACAATGCCTATCATCTGCTCGGATGCATTAAATTCATCGTGCAGATACAGTGGCAACAGTGGCATGATGAGGTAGAACGAGAAAAACAGCATAAAGTTGCCAAAGCATACTTTCACGAAATTCCGATTCCACAATTTTTCTTTAACTTCGTGCATGACTAAGATGTTATATAAAGAGTTCTAAAATAGCGGGGTGCCTATCAGTGTGGCTGATGAGCAATCTTTAATTTCTACGGTTATGGTGTCGCCTATGCGTATGTCCTGTCGGGCGGGAAACACCACTACTTTGTTTTGTTGGGTACGACCGAACATGTCGGCTCGCGAACGTTTGGAATATCCTTCAACAAGCAATTCAAACCGGCGGCCTACATCGCGGCGGTTACTTGCAAGCGACAATTCGTTTTCGAGTGCTATCATGCGGTTGAGCCGTTCGATTTTCACTTCTTCCGGCACATTGTCGGGCAGATGTTTTGAAGCGTATGTGCCGGGGCGTTCCGAATACTTGAACATGAATGCCGAGTCGAACCCCACTTCACGCATCAGGCTCAGTGTCTGTTCGAAATCCTCTTCGGTTTCGCCGTGGAAGCCGGTGAACATGTCGGTCGAGATGCCACAGTCGGGTATCATGGCACGAATAGCCTCAATACGACCGAGGTACCATTCGCGTGTGTATTTGCGATTCATTGCTTTGAGCACGCTGTTGCTACCTGATTGCACCGGTAAGTGAATGTGATTGCAAATGTTTTTGCGGCTTGCAATGGTGGCAATTATTTCATCGCTCATGTCCTTGGGGTGAGAAGTGGTGAAGCGTATCCGCATTTCCGGTGCAGCATCTGCCACCATGGTGAGCAATTGTGCAAATCCCACTTTATTGCCCGTTTCAGGGTCAGTGTAGTTATACGAATTGACATTCTGGCCGAGCAGGGTGACTTCTTTAAAGCCACGCTGTTGCAGGTCGTGTAATTCATTGATGATGCTTTGCGGCTCGCGGCTGCGTTCCCTGCCTCGGGTGTAGGGCACGATGCAGTAGGAGCAGAAATTGTTACACCCGCGCATGATGCTTATGTATCCGCTTATACGGCTGTTGCCTATGCGTTTGGGTATCACGTCGCGGTAGGTTTCGGTGGTTGACAATTCTATGTTTATTGCCTTTTCTCCACATTCGGCAGCAGCCACGAGGTGTGGCAGGTCGAGGTAGGCATCCGGTCCTGCAACGATGTCAACACCATGCTCCTTTATCAGTTGTTCCTTTATACGTTCACCCATGCAACCAAGCACTCCTATCAAGAAATGCCGTCCGTGTTTGCGGCGCAATGCATTGAGTTGAGTCAGTCGGGAAAATATTTTTTGCTCGGCGTTATCGCGTATCGAGCATGTATTGATGAAGATGGCATCGCACCCATCTTGTGTTTCGATGGTTTCATATCCTGCCGTTTCCATCACCGCAGCAACCACTTCACTGTCGGCGACATTCATCTGGCAGCCGTATGTTTCGATGTATAGCTTTTTATTTTTTTGTGCGTTGTCTTCGGTCATATCCGTCTAATTTGTTTGCAAAGGTAGTGCATTTCAACCATGATTTGATACCTTGCTGCCTTTTATGTCTAAATTTTTGTACCGGACGGGTGTTTGGAAGCAATCAGTTTACATCTTGTATGTCTTCGGTGGTAGCCTCGATAAAGTAGCGTGGGCGTGATTTCACTTCAAGGTATATTTTACCAATGTATTCTCCTATTATGCCAAGAGCAACAAGTACCAGCGAGCCAAGAAACCACAACGACAGCATCAACGAAGCCCATCCGGGATAGGAACGTCCCATAAGTATGGAAATCGCCACGTATATGCCCACTGAAATTGTCAGTATCAAGGAGACTATTCCTATGAGGAATATCGACCTGATTGGGCGTATGGAAAACGAAGTTATGCCTTCTATGGCAAAATTCAGCATTTTGGCAAGCGGATATTTCGACTTGCCATATTTGCGTGGAACACGGTCGTAATACACAGTTTCGGTCTTAAACCCCATCGAGGGTATTATGCCGCGCAAAAACACATTGCGTTCACCATACTGTAACAGGCATTTAACCGCACGGCAACTCATCAGCCGATACTCGGCATGATTGGGGATGACCGGTGTATGTGTGTTTTTCATCAATCCGTAGAACATACGGGCAGTGTGGCGTTTCAGGAAAGTGTCGCTGTCGCGGTTGCGCCTTACTCCAAGTACGATTTCGCACCCTTGCCGATACTTTTCAATCATTTTTCCAATGGCGGTCAAATCATCTTGCAAATCGGCATCCATGGTGATTGCCGCATCGCAGTTGTCAGCCACTCGTTCAAGTCCTGCAATTATGGCATTTTGGTGCCCCACGTTACGAGATAGCTTTATTCCCGACACAATGCCATCATGTCTGCGTGACAAGCTGCAAATTGTCTGCCATGTGCCATCGGTGCTGCCATCATCGACACACATTATTTCATAACGGCTTATAAGCTCTTCGCCTACAAGTCTTGCAAGAGCCTCATTCAGCGTTTCAACTGAATATTCCAACGAGGGCTCTTCGTTATAGCATGGCAATACTATTGATAATTGCATCGTGCGGGTTGCGGTTAATACCATTTTGTTGTCATAATTCACTTGAATGCACGATGTCGAGCAGTGCCCTGCGGTCAAGCACCTTAATTTCTGATAGCGAGTAGTCAATTATCTCGTCATCCACCAACCTGTCCATAGCATTGATAAACGACGACCGCTGTATGCCCAACAGCGTGCACAGGTCTTTTTGCTTATACTTAATGCGTATGTCATGTGCATTGTGCTGTGTCAGTGACACAACAAAAAACGCAAAACGTTCAAAAATCGACCCTGTACTAAGCGACAACAGCATATCGGCATTATTTTGTGAGTTACGTGAAAGCATATTCAAAATATTGAATAAAAATATGTTGTCACTATGCAGGATATTGATTAAATCCGGTTTTGAAATTTGTAAAATCCCACATTCGCCATGACTTAACACATCATACGGGTAAATGGTCTTTCGTCCAAACAAGTAGTCATGACCGAGTATGTTGGGAGATGAAAGTTGCTGCACTACCTTCACCCTGAGATTGCGACACGGCACTTCAACCGACACTTCGCCCGAAATAACAAATTTAACATGAGTGCAAGTGCTGTTTGCCGCAATGACTTCCTCTCCATCCTTAAACTTAAGAAAGTGAAATGGTGTTTTTTCAATAAGTCCGGAGAGTTTGTCACGACTTATTCCTTGAAACAGTGGCAAATCCATCAACACCTCAAACATGCTATCCATAGTTATTCACAATATATTTTTTAATACCTATTATGCAAAAATACATAAACACCATAAAAAACAACTATAATTTATTAAAATAAAAGCGAATATTTCAATTTCTGCCGTCATAATTTAGGCTGCTGATAGGTGTTGCAGCCGGATATGTCGCTTATGGTAGTTACTGTCAATTGTCCTACGGATAGTTTTATTGTGGTGTAAATCAGTCTGATTCGCCATTAAGGTATATCGAAATATAAAGTCATGGACAGTGGTGCCGGCAGATAAATGTTGGTGGCAAAGACTTGAACATAGTCAACATCCCAATGGTATTGATAAGGAAACTTGTTATCTCATTAATATTTAAATAGTGTTAACTTGTTTGGGTGGAAGTGCATGTCTGTTATACTGTATGTGAAATCTATTTCATGTTGCAATGATAGTAATATGATAGGATGCGAAATGTTGTGTAATAAGCTTTTATTAATGTTGAATTAAATTGCAAACGAAGGTGGTGGTTAATCATTTTTAACATTGGTTGACATTGAATGTCTATCATTGATTTTAATTTTGCACCTTTAAAACTTTAAAATAATTGTTTATGAGAAAAATTATTACGTATTATGTTCTGTTTCTGATGATGGCTTTTAGCGCATTTGGGATAAATGCGCAGACTGTCGTCAGCTCAACTTATTCAGGTCTATTGAATATCAAAATGGTTGTTACAGTTGCAACTGACCTTGAAGCTGAGGTAAGAATTGATAACAACAATGACGGGACTTGCACCTTCACATTGCCCGATTTCAGCGTATCAGGTATGACACTTGGTGACATCGTTGTTGAAAACGTAAGCATGACTACCAATGAAGATGGTACTGCTTACAGCGGTGCGGCAGAAGGTCTGGAGTTTTCGAGTATCGTTAAAAATGTCAATGTAACCATTAGCGGAACGATCTCGAACGACAATGTGGTAGATTTTGCGATTGCTGTGACTTGGGGTAGCGTGCCTGTAAGTGTAACTTTTACATCCGAGGGTGATGCTTTGGTTTCTCAGACAGTAAGTTACGATGGTTACCTGTCAGTCCCGATGGCTGAAGTTTACAACAGCTCGACCACGTTGACGATAGAGGAGGACTACGAAAACGGCAGTGCCACTGTGACCTTGCCGAATGTTGATTTGCAGTATTACCAGTTGGGCGAGGTAGTTGTAGAAGCTTCGGTGTCGAGTTCCGGCGACGTTTCGACCTACAGCGGTAGCGCTACGTTAGAGAAAGAAATTTTTGGGATAACACCTGAAGTTACGCTCAACGGTACCGTCAGCGAAAGCGGTGAAGTTGAGATGGTTTACGATATAAATCTTTCTGTGCTCGGGACATACACGGCTACGTTCAGCACGCGTAAGCAGGCTGTAAGCACGTTCACCCATTCAGTTTACCAGAACGCGACGGTTGACGGAGAAAGTGTTGTTACCAACGAGTATTGTGAATTGGTGGTATCGTCGTATGAGGACGGGACATGCCTTGTGACGTTGCCTTGCGGCGTTGAAGGGCTTGGAGACAGCATAGAGCTTGACGACGTTACGATGTCGTACGGCACGAGCGGCGTTTCATACATCGGATCGAGTGAAGACGATGATATGAGCATAGAGCTTGACGGACTTCTTGACTGGGAAGACAAAGTATCGTTCACCGTCACTGTAGTTACCGGCGGCAGCACCATAGTAATCACTTATACGACCGACGAGGTTGCCACTGCTTCGGGGACGGTAACTTACGATGGCTACCTGTCATGTCCGAATACGGATTTGTACAACAGCTCGACCACGTTGACGATAGAGGACCACGGGAACGGCAGTGCCACTGTGACCTTGCCGAATGTTGATTTGCAGTATTACCAGTTGGGCGAGGTAGTTGTAGAAGCTTCGGTGTCGAGTTCCGGCGACGTTTCGACCTACAGCGGTAGCGCTACGTTAGAGAAAGAAATTTTTGGGATAACACCTGAAGTTACGCTCAACGGTACCGTCAGCGAAAGCGGTGAAGTTGAGATGGTTTACGATATAAATCTTTCTGTGCTCGGGACATACACGGCTACGTTCAGCACGCGTAAGCAGGCTGTAAGCACGTTCACCCATTCAGTTTACCAGAACGCGACGGTTGACGGAGAAAGTGTTGTTACCAACGAGTATTGTGAATTGGTGGTATCGTCGTATGAGGACGGGACATGCCTTGTGACGTTGCCTTGCGGCGTTGAAGGGCTTGGAGACAGCATAGAGCTTGACGACGTTACGATGTCGTACGGCACGAGCGGCGTTTCATACATCGGATCGAGTGAAGACGATGATATGAGCATAGAGCTTGACGGACTTCTTGACTGGGAAGACAAAGTATCGTTCACCGTCACTGTAGTTACCGGCGGCAGCACCATAGTAATCACTTATACGACCGACGAGGTTGCCACTGCTTCGGGGACGGTAACTTACGATGGCTACCTGTCATGTCCGAATACGGATTTGTACAACAGCTCGACCACGTTGACGATAGAGGACCACGGGAACGGCAGTGCCACTGTGACCTTGCCGAATGTTGATTTGCAGTATTACCAGTTGGGCGAGGTAGTTGTAGAAGCTTCGGTGTCGAGTTCCGGCGACGTTTCGACCTACAGCGGTAGCGCTACGTTAGAGAAAGAAATTTTTGGGATAACACCTGAAGTTACGCTCAACGGTACCGTCAGCGAAAGCGGTGAAGTTGAGATGGTTTACGATATAAATCTTTCTGTGCTCGGGACATACACGGCTACGTTCAGCACGCGTAAGCAGGCTGTAAGCACGTTCACCCATTCAGTTTACCAGAACGCGACGGTTGACGGAGAAAGTGTTGTTACCAACGAGTATTGTGAATTGGTGGTATCGTCGTATGAGGACGGGACATGCCTTGTGACGTTGCCTTGCGGCGTTGAAGGGCTTGGAGACAGCATAGAGCTTGACGACGTTACGATGTCGTACGGCACGAGCGGCGTTTCATACATCGGATCGAGTGAAGACGATGATATGAGCATAGAGCTTGACGGACTTCTTGACTGGGAAGACAAAGTATCGTTCACCGTCACTGTAGTTACCGGCGGCAGCACCATAGTAATCACTTATACGACCGACGAGGTTGCCACTGCTTCGGGGACGGTAACTTACGATGGCTACCTGTCATGTCCGAATACGGATTTGTACAACAGCTCGACCACGTTGACGATAGAGGACCACGGGAACGGCAGTGCCACTGTGACCTTGCCGAATGTTGATTTGCAGTATTACCAGTTGGGCGAGGTAGTTGTAGAAGCTTCGGTGTCGAGTTCCGGCGACGTTTCGACCTACAGCGGTAGCGCTACGTTAGAGAAAGAAATTTTTGGGATAACACCTGAAGTTACGCTCAACGGTACCGTCAGCGAAAGCGGTGAAGTTGAGATGGTTTACGATATAAATCTTTCTGTGCTCGGGACATACACGGCTACGTTCAGCACGCGTAAGCAGGCTGTAAGCACGTTCACCCATTCAGTTTACCAGAACGCGACGGTTGACGGAGAAAGTGTTGTTACCAACGAGTATTGTGAATTGGTGGTATCGTCGTATGAGGACGGGACATGCCTTGTGACGTTGCCTTGCGGCGTTGAAGGGCTTGGAGACAGCATAGAGCTTGACGACGTTACGATGTCGTACGGCACGAGCGGCGTTTCATACATCGGATCGAGTGAAGACGATGATATGAGCATAGAGCTTGACGGACTTCTTGACTGGGAAGACAAAGTATCGTTCACCGTCACTGTAGTTACCGGCGGCAGCACCATAGTAATCACTTATACGACCGACGAGGTTGCTACTACTTCGGTTAATAATGTAGGAGCTGCCAATGTTACGGTTTATGGCACAGTAGGTGCAATCGCTATCTACGGATATACCGGTGTTGCCGGTGTATATAATGTTGCCGGACAAATAGAAAAGACTATATTAGTTGATGGATCGACTATTTTAGGTATGTCTAAGGGTGTTTATATTGTGCGCCTTGACAATTGTTCGGTAAAGGTCGTTGTGAAGTAATAAGATATCTTTAAAAAAGGGTTTGCATTTGCAGCCTCGGTATGTATGAGGACGGGCATCGTGCGGAAGTTCTTTCCGCCGGTGTCCGTCCTTTAATTAGTTTTTCATGCTTGAAAAGACAGGTGAAGGCATTGTTAGACCTAAATATTGCATTGTGCGTGAGCCGCTGTTCTTTAGGCAATATAATATGGAATGAGGCCATGTCTCACTTGTAAACGATGTAAGGCATAGCCGTGGTGTGTGCTTTTTATAGTGTCAGCAGTTGTGTTGTTGAAAAACTTTTGGGGAATTTATAGCCATCCGGCTTGTTTGTACCATTCCACAGCTTCTGCGACACCTTTTTCGAGTGTGTATTGTGGTGAGAAATTGAAATCATGTATGGCATCACTTACGTCGCAGGCCCAGTTGCGCTGTTTCATTATCTTGTATTTGTCGCGGTTCAGTGTACTTGGTTTTAGTGTAAGTTTCCCTATAAATTCGGCTATCGTTGATACCAAGTACAACCCCCATAGAGGGCATCTTATCGGAAGTATGATTCGTTTGTGCAACGTGTCGGCCACTATTTTACGGAAATCTTTCTGCGTATAGCTGTGCGGCTCTGCAATCAGGTAGGTTTTGCGTCGTGTGGCGTTGCTCTCCAAGGCATCAAAGACTGCTGAGGCAAGGTCTTTGACATATATGAATGAAAGGACTTGTTTCTTAAATCCAACACCGAAGTCAAATCCTATGTTGATGCTGCGCATCATAAGGTAATAATCGTGTTCGTGTGGACCATAAACACCTGTTGCACGGAATATTATGTATGGAAAATCAGTAAGTGATTGTAAGTAGGTTTCGGCTTTTATTTTCGACACGCCGTAACGAGTGTTGGGTAGCGGTATCATTTTTGTGTTGAATGGAGTGTAACCCTTTTCATCGCCCGGTCCCATAGCGCTCAGACTGCTCATCATCAAAAAAGCCTCAGGTGACGCACCGGCATCACGCAGTGTATCGACAGTCATGCGCAAATATTCATAGTTTATTCTGTTGAAATCTAAAAAATTGAGGCATTTGGTTGCTCCAAGGTTATGTATTACGTAGTCCCATCGCCCGCCTATTTGCGCAAGAGCTTCGGTTATCTGGCGGCGTAGGGTATCGCCATCAGAATAGTCAAGTTCCAAGAATTTTATACGCTCGTCTTGCAAAAATTGCCGAGAAGTTGATGTGCGTACTGCCGCCCATGTTTCATAACCACGCCGTAGAGATTCGGCGACGATGAATCCGCCTATAAAACCACCGGCTCCTGTAACAAGTACCCGTTTTGCCATATTTATGATTAATGATGATTATATTTTCCTTGATGCAAAAATAAGAAACAGTTTCGACATTGCATGTTTAATAAGAGCATTTCTGTTTTTTGTAACTTTGCCTCATGAATTGTAAAAGGTCATGAGAGAGATTGTCGATATAGATGATGTGATGCGGCGATTCAATGGCTATCTGATGGTAGAACGCGGTTTGTCGAAAAACACCATGGAAGCATATGATGACGATGTGCAGAAGCTACTTGCATATTTGAAATCTGCCGGAATTGCTCCTGAGAATGTCACTGAAAGCAACCTGCATGAATTCTTGAGCGGATTGCACGATGTGGGAATTGCTCCTAAATCACAAGCACGTATTGTCTCAGGGATAAAGACCTTTTACAAGTATCTGAAAATAGAAGGATATGTTGATAAGAATCCGGCCATACTCATTGAATCTCCACGTCTTGGAAGAAAATTGCCGGCCATATTGACCGAACGGGAAATAGACGATATGGTTGCGGCTATCGACCTCAATGCTCCCGAGGGACAGCGCAATCGTGCCATAGTGGAAACGTTGTATGGCTGCGGCTTGCGAGTGAGCGAGCTTGTTGAATTGCGAATTTCGCAGATTTATGCCGATGAAGAGTATATAATAGTTGAAGGAAAAGGCAACAAGCAAAGGCTCGTTCCTATATCGCAGGTTGCCCTTGCCGAAATTCAGAAATATCTCTTGGGGTATCGTTCGCGCTTGAAGGTAAAACGCGGATGTAATGACATACTGTTTCTTAACCGGCGTGGCAGCAAGTTGACAAGGGTAATGATTTACTATATCATCAAAAATTTATGCGATGTTGCCGGAATTAGGAAAAATATAAGTCCGCATACGCTCAGGCATTCTTTCGCAACCCATTTGCTTGAAGGTGGAGCTAATCTGCGAGCCATACAGCAGATGCTTGGACATGAAGACATATCTACTACCGAGGTATATTTGCACATCGATCGTTCGCGCTTGCATGATGAAATAATCGCCCACCATCCGCGTAATATGCGACATTAGTAGAAAAAAGGGCAAATGTGCCCTTTTTTAGAAGTGTATCATCACTTCGGCTACTATTTTGTCTTGTTCTGAGATTTGAATTTCGGCATTTTTGTTGTAGAAGTAGTTTTCGTAGTTTAGCCGCAAGTCGGCTGTGAACGGCTTGGTGATGCTTAGTGTTACACCCACGGTGAGGCGTTTACGTTCGTAGTCGGTAATGTATAACCTGCCCTCTTCGTTGAGAGTGCCATCGCTGTGGTCGCCCATGTAGTCGAACCGTGCGAGGGTCGAAATCTTATGGAGCAATTTCTTGCGTATCATGAAGTCGTAGTTGACAAAGGCATTTACTGCTTGCACTGAATTGAAGCTGTTGTTGGCGTAAGTCTTATACAAAAATTCCACTTCGGCCGTCCAATTATTCCAGTTCCATGTAATGCCGGCATCATACATATACACGTTGATGGTTTCAGGACATATTTTCTGCATACTAAGCACAAAATTCAGTTCATCGACAAATCTGAATTGTGCTTTCCCTGAGAAGTTGATGTGTTCTCCCCAGAAGTCCTTTTGGTCGGTCAGTCCTGACCCGTTGAAAATGCCCGCTTCTATTTTTATGGGAAACAAAGGATTAAATTCATATCCTATCGTGGCTCCCACATCGCGTACGTCACCTACCTGTTTGGCTATGAACGAACGGTTGGCGAAGTATTGCTGGTGTGGCGAGCGGTGTGCATCTATGGTAAACGGCACTCGCATCTGTCCGATTGTGAATGAGCCGCCGTTTATCGGTTTCCATTGGGCAAAGGCATCGAGCATCCGTATCCGGCCTTCATCAGACAAGTCAATCTCGGCTTTGTATGATACCGTATGGGCGACATTGCCGGTGACACTTAGTCTTGCGTTACGCACTTGAAACCTCCCTGCCGAAATTTCGGGTTGGTATTCATATTTGGCTCTAATAGTTCCGTTGATTACGGGTCGATAATCGACTTTTGTTGAATCGTTGTTGTCGGCATTGGCCGTAAACGATGCCATGAATGTCATAGCCATGGCGGTGAGGGTGATAAATATGGTTCTCATCCTATTTGAAAAAATTTATGTCGCAAAAATATGAGCGATTACACAGCATGGCAAATAAATTGTGTAACAATGTTATAACATTTGCCGACGGCTGATGTTATGGTGTGTTGGAAGTAGTACATGATGGTCAGAAAAAGTAACGGGGAATTTGGAAAAGTCGGGATTTATGCATATATTCGTACCAAACAATCAAAGAAACGGTGTTACATGAGCAGCTTGATGGAAGAATTCTTGAGTTATGCAAAATATGAACTGAATTTTTCGACTTGTACCGTTTCCTCCTATGGGGGGGACTTGCGACAGTTGCAGGAATTCTTGTCGCATGGAAATGCCGACGGTTTTGACGCAATAAGTGTCACAGCGAACGATTTGCGCGCATGGATAGCTAAATTGGGAGCGCAAGGTGACACTGCACGCACGATTCGCCGTAAAATACAAGCTGCACGGGCATTTTACAAATTCTTGATGAAACGGGGCATAGTTGAGTCAAATCCTGCCGGCGACATCGAGCTTGCCAAGTTTAAGATGCCTTTGCCGGCTTACATAAGACCGGAAAAAATGGATGAGTTGCTTGACGCTCCGCTCGATGTAGAGAATTATAGAGCAGTGCTTAATCACACAGTAGTAATGATGCTGTATGAAACCGGAATACGTCGGGCAGAACTTATCGACCTTCACGATGCCGACGTGGATACTTTGAGGGGCGAAATGAAAGTACACGGTAAGCGTAACAAGGAGCGTGTGGTGCCTTTCGGGAGAGAATTGTCGAACGCTATTGATACATATCGCAAACTGCGCGGAAAGGTGACCGGACTTGACCGACCTGAACAATTCTTTTTGCGAGCCAATGGGAAGCCGCTCTATCCATCGATGGTTTACAGATTGGTACATACCGTGTTGTCGGTTGTTGGCGGTGGACGAAAACTGAGTCCGCACGTTTTGCGTCACACGTTTGCCTCGGCAATGCTTAATAACGGTGCCGAACTTAATAGCGTAAAAGAAATATTAGGTCATGAATCGCTTGCGGCAACACAAGTGTACACACATGTCACATTCAGTGAGCTAAAAAATAATTACAAACTTGCTCATCCAAGAGCTTTAAAAAAGGAGGTAAATTATGGAAGTAAAGATTAAATCGATCCATTTTGACGCGACTACTAAGTTAGAGGAATTTATTAATAAGAAAGCGCAAAGACTTGCGCGCCGCAATGAGGATGTGACAGAATTTAATGTCACGCTGAAAGTAGTAAAACCGGAAACTGCAATGAATAAAGAAGCAGGCATAAAACTCACGATACCCAACCGTGAAGATTTATTTGCTTCGAAAGTGGCTGATACGTTTGAGGAAGCGGTTGACTTGTGTATCGATGCGCTCGAACGCCAGCTTGAAAAGTATGACAAAAATAAATAAAACCAAGGTGTAATATTCCAAACTAAATTATAAGGGTGCGCTTCGGCGTACCCTTTCTATTATTTTAAGGGGGATAATATATTTGGATATAGCCCGACTTGATTCTATAATATCGGCTAACAAATAAAAAAACGGCATGAAAAAATTTACCACTGCAATCGTAATGTTGATATGTCTAAGTTCGTGAAACAAAGGATGTTGTATATGTAATTTACACATCGGTATTTTATGGAAGGAAATTTTTTTCAAAAAAAGAATGCCGAATATTTTGTAATTTAAAAAATGTGCGTAACTTTGCAACCGCTTTAAGCCCCTTGCGCTTGACAGCAGGGCGATAAGAATGCCTCTTTAGCTCAGTTGGCCAGAGCACGTGATTTGTAATCTCGGGGTCGTT
>CAYNBZ010000046.1:0-18997 GCA_964395975.1 uncultured Muribaculaceae bacterium
CAATAATAAACAATTATGAATTTAATAAATATTGAGTGACGAAGTCAGGAAAAAGGGCGACCCTTATGTCATTACTGACTTTTGGGTCGCCCTCTCCGTGTATTGTGATACCAAAATGGGAATTAAATAAGTGGCACAAGGATTTATTATTTTCCTGCGACAACGCGTTCGAGCCACTTCACCATGCCGAACATCACGCACATAGATATGATGCATACCAAGAAGAAAACCGACCAACATTGCCACAATGGCAGTTTCGTATACAAGAGCGGACCAATCCACAACAATAGGTTACCCACAGCAGTCGTTCCAAGCCACAAACCTTGACACAAGCCAAGCATATTTTTGGGTGCGACTTTCGACACAAACGACAACCCAAGCGGCGAAATAAACAATTCGGCCACAGTGAGAAAGAAATATGTCACAATCAACACCCACCAACCAGCTTTAACCTTATCGGCATCAGCAAGTTGTGTGAACGTATTTGCCGACGGATAACCCATATATGCCGAATATATGGCAAGGAACAGATACGCAAGCCCGGCTATTGCCATGCCGTAAGCTATTTTCCTCGGTGTGGATATTTCCTTGCCACGATGTGACAAAGCACCGAATACGAACATGATTACAGGCGTTAGAATTATCACAAAGAACGGATTGACAGCCTGCCAGATTTCTGGTGGGATGAGGCTCGTATCAACAAAGTCTCGTGCAAAATAAGACAACGAAACTCCATTCTGATGGAACGAAAACCAAAAGAAAATAACTACACCAAGTATTGCAAATAATGCATACATACGTTGCTTGATTTCTTTTGCCATTCGCAATTTTTCTTCGGCAGTGTATTCCTCGACCACAGTTTTTGTCTTTTTGCCCGGTGTTGGAAATATATTCTTGGTAGCAAGGAATATAGCAAGGGAAATCAACATTGCGGCCACTGATGCTATAAATGAATAGTGGATGCCTGTGTTGAAAACATCGAGATATTGTGTGCAAAATGCCGTCATATCACTCACTACTCCGTCACTCACTTTTTCTGCAAGAGTGCTGAGGTTAGCCATGTCGTTAGTTGCCATTCCGGCAGCATCGTCAATATACTTGTGGCAAAGTGCAGGCAGGTCGGCGTTATAAACCAAATTATTGACTTTAAGCCACCAACTGCGCAGCAACGGAGCTACAAACGGAGCCACAAGCCCTCCGATATTGATAAACACATAAAAAATCTGGAATCCCGAGTCACGCTTGTCTTTAGCCGCAGCCAGAGCCTCAGGTCCTTTTTTGGCTTCTTCTGCCTCATAATTATCATAGATTTGTCCGACAATTGCTTGCAAATTGCCTTTGAACAAACCGTTGCCGAAAGCTATCAAAAACAAGGCAAAACAGGTGACTGGCAACAACCAAGTAATGTTCTGTTCGGTAGCGAGAATGGGAATTGCAAGAATGGCGTATCCGAGTGACATTATCACCAAGCCGTTAGCAATAGTGCCTTTGTAGTTCTGTGTGCGATCGGCAATAAGTCCGCCCACTAAACTAAGCACATATATACCGGCATAGAAAAATGAGTAGATCAAGCCTCCTTCTTTTTCACTAAGCCCGAATTTAGAACAAAGGAACAATGCAAGCACCGCATTCATGATGTAGTAGCCAAAGCGCTCCCCCATGTTTGACAGAGCTGCTGGAATCAATCCTTTAGGTTGGTTAAACAACATAACTTCAATCGTTTTTATATAATTATTATTTTTTGTTATTTGCAGCATCCTTTGCTTTGAATGCCATTGCATACATTCGCATCTGCTTTACCATCGACAAAAGTCCATTGCTCCGTGTCGGTGAAAGATGCTCTTGCAATCCCACTTCTTTAATAAAATAAAGGTCACTGTCAAGAATCTCCTGTGCCGTGTGTCCCGACAACACCTTTATGAGCAACGATATGATGCCCTTTACGATAATAGCATCGCTGTCGGCATGAAAATGGACAAGTCCGTCTTTGTCTTCTGCGGCAAAAATCCACACTCGGCTTTGGCAACCCTCAATGAGATATTCAGGTGTCTTATATTTTTCGTCTATCGCTTCAAGGGCATTACCGAGGTCAATGATATAACTATATTTATCCATCCACTCCGATAACCCCTCAAACTCTTCAATGATTTCGTCTTGTATTTCGTCAATAGATTTCATAATGCTAATAAATTGTTCAAAAATAGGCATTTTTGCCGGAAATTGCAACAAGGGCAGTGACCCAATGTCACCGCCCTTGTGTGCAATTACAAATTATTGTACATATAGTTTAGAAAAATCTTATCATCATGTTTTCTACATCAGTGGCATTTTCCAATATGCTGATGGCTCGTCCCATTACTGCTTGGTTGCCACGAGTACGGGCAAACTGTTGTACGGTTTCCATGTCGGAGAGCTGTCGTTTCGACTCCTCTTGCTTCGTTATCTCATATACAATTACCGATGTATTTGCCTTTATTGGGCCTACCACAGTTCCGGTTTGGGCCGTAGCTACGCTTGCCGTCAATTCGGATTCGCCCGACCCTATCTTGGCAATATAGTTCTGACCGAATGTCACTTGAGCCGAATCGACATCGGCATCCATCACTTGTGCATATCCTGGCAAATCGGTAGCCTTGCCTTGATACTTGGCAACAAGTGCATCACCTTTCTTTTGATTGCGTACAATAGTGGTCAACTCGTTAGTCACTTCGGGTGCCGAAACCGGCATATAACCCTCTTCATACACCTTGTCGAGAGCTGCTACAATCAATTTATTATTATTCTGCTTATCGAAAATGGACGAAACAGCACCCGGCTTAACTTCAAATAGCCATTTGACAACTTCACGCGAATTCGCAATACCATTTATTTGTGGGGTAGTTGATGTAACACGAGCCGACAGCGCATTATAACCGGCACGAGCAGCATTCTGTTCAAACAATTCTGCCGTAGGATTGGCATTGATGAATGCTTGCAAGCTGTCGCGCAAATCTTCAGTTGTCTTTGTGCTTGGGTAAACAGTATAGGAAATCCTTGCTATGTCATATAACTGTTTCTCTTTTTTCAACTCGTTTATCTTTACATAAATCGCACCTTGTGGAGATTGATTCAGCACAAAATAATCTGTCCCTGCAGCCTTAAATTTTGTGATAGTCGAGTCGGGAGCACCGACAAGCGTTTGCCAGAAGTTCTCTTGTCCTTGCGTACCCTGTATCTTTAAGATTTCGGAATATGCTGTGCCGCTATTGAGCAAGTTAAGCACTGAGTCTTGCATATTTTTTGCACCGGCAATGCTCATCATGCTCACATTTACCGAGTCAAGTCCCATTTTCTTATCGAGAAGCTTTATGATGGTATAAGTGTTCGATTGGAACTTAGGCGAAGTTACATCGCCGATTACGGCATGCGACACAAAGTTACGTTCGTCATTTTGACGGACATCGGTCAAGCGAACGGTATTTTCTTCAATTATGAGTTCACTGTTATTGCGAATCTCATCTATGCCATCAGTGGATACGAGGGTGGTATATACACGATTTATATTATCTTGTGCTTGATTCAGATCGGCAGTAGATGGAGAAATGTTGACGGCAATGATGTGTGCCATTCGTGTTTCTTCGGGCAATTTGTAAAGTTCTTTGCGCTTATTATACTCAGCCATTATCTCACTGTCGCTTACGGGATATTCATCGTTCTTCAACGTTGAATAGTTAACACGTGCAAACTGTATATATTTTGTAACTGCATTTTCCGAAGCCATTTCCTTCTTGTCAAGGACATTGGCCTGAATCGACCCCATTATGAGATTTTGTAGCTTCTCATATTTAAGTGCCTTTATGATATCATCTTCAAGTGAAATCCAAGCATCCTTCAATTGAGCTACATCGCCATCGCTCATGCCATATTGCATAGGATGAAAAATGAGGTTATGTAATTCAGCAGGCGATTCCATACCCATTTGTTGAACAAATTGCAGCACTTGAGGACGAACATTGGCTCCGGTCATTGCATCGGTGAGTTCTTCATCGGTCACATCAATATCAAGTGTTTCAAGCTCGTCATTGAGCAATATTTCCTGTATCATCTGTGTCATCACCTGACTTTGCAGCACAGCACCGTCAATCGAGTTTTGACCGCGAGCTTGCATTTCCTGACTTGCAAGTTCATATCGACGTTGAAATGTCATTGCATCGATTTTTGTACTCCCAACTTTGGCCACTGTGTTTCCATCACCAAAGAATGTTCTGCCCGAGTTGAGGAAGTCGGTAAAGATAAAAGCCAACAAAGCCAAACCGATAACCGCTGTCAACAGGACTGCTTTACTTCTAATCTTCTCTAAAGCTGCCATTTAATTATGTTTTTATTATTTTTTTATACAGTCAACAGAGCCATGAAACGACTACACGCCAATATTCAGGCTCTATAAAAGCGCACAAAGATACCAAATTTTTACATTTCTGCCCAAAAAGTATATAAAAAATTGCATTTTCAAGCAATTAACCAATAACTACTTGTAGTATTCTCATACATTGAAGCCCGATCGATAATATCAAAAACGGCTCCGGGCATATTTGCACGGAGCCGCAGTATGATGGATTTTGTGAAATTATTCGGTTGTTTCGGAATCATCCTCTCCACTGCTCATCGAGTCTTTCTCGGCTATTATGAGATTCTTGATTTCCCATGTAGGAGCATAATCGGTACTACTGGTGTAGCGGAATGCCACGTTGACACGTTCACCAACAAAATCCGACAAGTCGATTGCATCGAGTGTATAGAATGTCCACGAGTCGCTAGTTGGCCACCCTGTGGTTGTAAGCACAGTCCATTCGCTTGTAGTCACATCACCGGTATAATTGGTAGTGATCATTATGTTGCAATGATCGCTCAATGTACCTGAACTTAAGTAATTGACTGCCACATCCATTTGCATTTGCGGAGCTGTCGCACGTGTAAAGTTGATTAGCGGTGAAACAATCCAACTTTCAGCAGCATGATTACTGCTGCTTGCATAGGCCGAAGCGGTCCAGCCATAAGAAGATTGAACTTTCCAGACATAAGTCAATCCGCCAAGATTAACGTCTTGAATTTCAAATCCACCTGTCGAGCCAAGGAATGTTTCGCTCAAGTAAGTACTCATGTCGGCACTCCATCCATCCTCTTTATGTTCGAAAATGTATTGAAGTTCCTCATATTCAGGAGTCGGAATCCAAGCTCCCGAAGAAAGCGTGTATTCTTTAACATTTATGCTGCCTGAATTATAAACCACAGCTGCAAGGTCGCCATCTTGTGCATAGGGCAATTTCTGCAAAAGATAGACAGCTGCCACATCATCAATGGCACTGCTCGAAATCTCGCTGCTGCCATATTGGGTGTAAACCGCAGGGGCGAGTACGACCGTGCTTGCAGCATCGGTGCTATATTCGCTCCACGATGTGCCACTATATACGTATAATGCCGATGCATTAGGCTGTGAAGTTGACACACTGCCCACAGCATACGTCACTATACTCTTGGTCGATGTACTTTCAGTAGCTGCTACAACCGACGTAATCATAGTATTGAAGTAACGACTGCTCGATGTTCCTATTGCATAACCGGTCACTATCACGCGACTTCCGTCAAGCGAGGTATCAATGTTTTCTGGATAAGACAGACTGCCTACAACGTTGGTAGATCCATCTATGCTAATATTGTAGTAGCTGCCACTTATCGTGAGTGTTCCCTCGTAGGTTACATATCCTATATAGGGATCTGTCAGGTATGCCTCCATAGCAACAGCATCAACCTCACGTGGGGTCGGATATACGTATGAACCATCACCAACTTTGGTAACTACGGCATCTGAGCTATATTGGTTGAATCCGCCATATTGTGATATACTGCCGCTGACAGTAACAATGTCGTTGGCCACACAACCTGTATTACTGTTGTAAACTAGGATATAACCCGAACCGTCGGTGACGAGCAAACCTCGAGCGTAGGTTGCAGCTACGACACCACGTACCGAATAGCTACCTCCATCGGCGTATGCCACAATTCCGACAGGAGTATATTCTTCGCCAGAGCCATCAGCAGCGACCACCGAGGTTGCCATAGTATTGGCATATGTCGAGCTTCCGCTTGAGCCAATCAAATAGCCGGTTACGGTAACTTCCTGTCCGCTGAGATCGCTGTCAACGATGCCCGAAACAGGATAAGAAATGCTGCCTATGGCAGTTTCAGCACCATCAACAGTAACGTTATAGTAGGAACCGCTGATTTCGAGCGTACCCGTATAGGTTACATACTGTACAGAAGGACTTGACACGTAAGAGTCGAGTGCCGCACCATCCATTGTGGTCGGGGTAGGATAGCTGAAAGTTTCTTCACGTCCGAGCAGTGTGATTTCAGATGATTGTTGAAATTGCATTAATCCGCTGTACTGCGTAGTAGCACCATTTACGCTTACTATATCGCCAATCGAATAATTGGCAGTTGTGCCTACATAAACAAGTATTATACCTGTTTCGTCTTGGAGCAAGAATCCCCGTGCGTAAGTTCCTACTACAGTTCCGCTTACAATATAGTTCCCACCTCCGGTGTTGGATAATACGTCTGAAATGGGCGTATAGGAAGTCTCTTCATTGGTACTGCCGCCTGTACTTGGCTCCAACTCCGAGTATGCATAATTTACAACTACCATGTCGCCATCGGTTGCGCCGGATATCGCATTACTCAAAATTCCGGGAATTTGCGACAATGTAGCTGGTGTGAGGAAACTTGCTTGGGCAGCATCGCCCCACACACTCTCATAGTCATCGCTTGTGAAATCGTAAGTACTGATATCGTTTCCTTCGAAATCCGACAGATAGCCAGACGGATCCTTATAGTAATTCACATTTACCGTGAAACGTGACCCAACATCGGCAAGACGATAGTTGTCGGACGATGCCAAGAAGGCTGGAACATAATCTTCGGCTGATGCAAGAGTAGAGAAGTAGCCATTGGAACCAACGGCAGCAAGAGCATCGACATATGTGGTTCCACCGCCGGCAGCAGCATCGAGTGATGCCGCAAGGGCTTGGTTGGTGCTGTTACTTGCAATTGTGCTATAGTCGCTCGAAGTGAGCGTAATTGTAGCATTACGCACATCAGTGATGGAACTGTCCAGATTAAACTGGTTGTTGTAATCTTCGCATGACATCGTTGCCAATGAAGCCAACGCCACTGCTGATGCAAAAAATATTTTATTTTTCATAATTTCTTTTCCTCATCATTTAGAAGTTAATCCTCAATTTCATGCTATAAGTACGTCCAAATGCGTAGTAGCAATAAATGTTGTCGGCTGTAGCCTCAACAGTCGAGCTACTGGGATTCCAGGCCTTGGAGATATATTGATAGTCGAACAGGTTGTTGATGTTGCCCGATAAAACGGCATCGAGTCCGCCTACTTTGAAACGATAACTTGCATTCAGGTCGACAGTGCTTGCTGCCGGTATTTTCCACGGATCATACACTTGCACCTCTTTACCCAATGTCAAAGTACTACCACTCAGTGAATAGTAGGCATAATTATTGCCATAATACGTCCAATCAAATCCAACGCGTATTGACTTGTTGATTTTGAATGTGGCGCCTGCACCAAGCGTGGTCTGTGCCGAGCCACCTTGGTGAATACCTTCGAGCAAGATTGTAGCACTGGCATGGTCGGCGGCTCCCATTGTTGTAACAGTCCCGTCGGCTGTCAATGGCCGGCCATTGGCGTCATAAGCATAGCCGGTGGCATTATCTGTCCAAATCCAATCGCCGATTGAGGCCATACCCCATATTTCAAGCCATTGGGTAGGTACAATCTTGAGATCGATTTCTATACCCATGTTACGGGCATTGACACCTGTCATGTTCAAGAAATATTGCACACGGTCTTGTCCGACTGTCGAGCTTTTGGTCATGGTCTTGTCCATCCAACGAGTCCAATAACCGTTGACGTTAGCCGAGAACCAACTGTTACGGAATCCATATCCAAGCTCTACCGAGAACACTTTTTCATTTTTCGCATCTTTGTTGATTACGTTGCTGTAGGTCGATGAAAGGAATACGCCACCAGAGAACTTGGGAGCACGGCTGATGTAGCCTATGTTGGCAAACACGTTATTGTGCTTGTCTATGTTATAGTTGGCACCACCTTTGGCAGTAAAACCAAAAAAGCTCTTAGTGCCGCTCTTGGCATGCTCCTCATCATAATACAGACGGTCATAACGCCAGTTGGCAGTGCTGGATGCCGAACCTGCAATGAAAGCTGACCATTTATCCTTATTATACTCGCCTTGGAAAAATGCACCATATTGCACCACATGACCGTCATAGTCACGGTAAACTACATCGCCTACACCAAGTTTTTCATACACCCATTCATCGTTTGCACGGTTGGCGTTGTTTTCCACCGAAGCATCTCCGCGAGAAGAATCGACAAAGTAATCGCCACCATATAAATCGATGATTTCATTAGTGTGAGTGCCTTTGTAGTAACGGAAGTCGATACCGCCATAAAAGTCGAAATATTTACCAAATTTTGTAGAATAAGTCGAAATAAGACCATACCAATTGTGGTAGTTTTTCGATTGGCTCATCACGAGCATTGAGCCGTTTTCACTTGCAGCATTGAGGTCTTGTATTGCGCCATAGTCGAAAGTTCCATCAGCCTTGCGGTAGGTAGTTTGCAATTCGCCATAGTATGAACCATACCAGTCTGTATAACTATAACCGAAATATTCGTTACCCTGACCTGAATAGCCACCACCACGACCGAGTGAAACATAGAACACCGTGCTAAGCGATGACTTATTATTTATTTGCCACTGATGGTTAAGGCTCAACTGTGGCTTGTGATAGAAATTATATTCAGAAGTGCGGCGTTCACCGTTGTTGTCGAAACCATAAGAAGAGTTATACTTATAATTCTTAACGCCGTACACGCGCTCCACCATCTGCCAGTCAGAAATTTTCAATGCTCCGTCACGCTGATAGTGTTCCTGAGGAGCTCCAAATGCCGTGAACGACAATTGGTGATTATCATTGAGGCGTTTGGCAATGTTTACAAACCACGTGTAGCCCTCGAAATCTGCTCCCTGAACATAACCTTCACCCCAAGTTTTTGAGCCAAGCAATGTTACCGACCAGTCATGAGGCATCATACCTGTCGAAGCCTTAAAAAGAATCTTGTTATAACCATCATTGCCAAGCTGATAATATGCTGTGCCGCCTTTTTTCTGCTCGATGCCGCTGGTTACTACGTTAATGGTACCACCCACCGATGGAATCGATACTTTCGACGCACCCATACCGCGTTGTGTCTGCATCACAGTGGTTACGTCAGTAAGCCCCATCCAATTGCTCCAATATACGCCGCCCCACTCCATGTCGTTCATAGGGACACCATTTACCATCACACCGATGTTTTCATTGGAGAAACCTCGCATATATATTTCAGAATCGCCATATCCGCCACCGTCTTTCTGTGCATGTACACCCGGCGTAGTTTTCAATATTTCAGGAAATTCCTGAGTGCCAAGCTTCTCGTCAATTTGTTCGAACGACACATTCGACACGGCTACTGGCGTACGACGCTGTATTGCTATCTGCGATGTAACAATCACATCATTAAGTACCCTTGAATCACTTTTCATCATGATAGTGCCAAGGTCGACATTTTCCTCATCGGGCAGGTCGATGCTGCGACTTTCGTAGCCTATGTACTTAAAGTCGAGTTTGGCTCCGCGTTTCTTCACCGTCATCTTGAAAGTACCATCATAGGCAGTGGCAGTCCCCTGTGCAGAGTCATCATGCACCTGTACTGTAGCCCCGATAAGTGGTTCATTCGTTTCTTCGTCAATGAGCATCCCACTCACTGTTGATTGTGCCAACATCGAGGCCATTCCGCCCAATGTCAACAACATTGTGATTACTAAATGCTTTAGATTAATATTCATAAGCGTTGTTTAATGAGTTTGTAAAACCGATACAAATATAACACGTTTGATTTAAACAACGATTAGTTTTGTTGGCTATTATTAAACATTGGTCGCACTTTTAACCCCGTTACGTTAACAATGCTTGCGTTTAACAGTATTTTTGTAACATTTTTTCTACACAACACACTGAGATTTCATAAGTTACCTATATAAACCACACAGCAAGCACAAATTTTTGTTTAATATATGGTTACAATCGTATTACAAATTACTTATCAATAGCTTGTTACCTAAATTTTTTAAACAATTTCAAAATACCTGTTAGAGCCAATGTTTCAATATTGTAAAGACACTCACGCCATTTAAAATCAACAAGCTGAATTAGTATAGATATATACATAATATTTTAATTGTTTGATTTATAATTGTTTCTTTTGCAGAAAAATAGTTGAAATGCTTTGGAAGCATTGGTAAAATAAGAAATCAAAATCTCCATTAACCAATGATACCAATAAGTTGAGCAAAGGTGACACGATGAAACCGGATCCTGTTTTTTCATCTGCTCTATTTTTACATTGATTTTCGCAACACTTTTGGTCGTTGTGGTAATTCTGAAATAACATCTGTGCCACATTAAGGGGTGCAATTCTTTGTTTCGAAACCAAACACCTTTGGTCATATAAAGATTAAGCCTTTCATGGGATAGACATACTTGTTTTTCTCTGGCAAGTATAGAATTCTATGTATTATGCAAATCATGCAAGGTAAATTCACTTATGTAGATCATCTTTTTAGTCGTTTGTTTTGTGGCATGAAAAGCATCAAGAACATACAGCACAACGAAAATGTCACAAAACACATTTCAGCCGTTGCAAATAATCGAGCCACACCATTTTACATTTTGTCAATATATCAGTTTTTTATATTACCTTTGTTTTAAGATTACAACTGCAAACTGGCAAAACATGAAAATCAACATTCTGATACTAAGCCTTGGTATCGCCTTTCCATTGGCAGCCGGACACGGAATGGAAGTGACATCGACATCGCCCGAAGGTTACCGCACACGGGGTATACTGATGTATGAAAACAAAAACTACATAGGAGCTATCGACCAACTGTCGCACATCTATATGATGGAAAACGGAGGACAATACACAGAAGACGCGGACTTTTACATAGCCTTGAGCAGCTATGAGCGCGGCGACTTGAATTGCATAGAAATGTTCAATAAGTTCATCGTCAACCATCCGGCTTCCATAAAGGTGCCTTATGCTTGGGCTAGAATCGGTGATGCATACTTTTTCAGCGGAAAATATGGTGAAGCTCTTCTCGCTTATGAAAACATAGAACCATCGGCTTTCAACAGTGATTACAAGTTCGATCTCACCTATCGTAATGCCTATTGTTTACTGAAACTTGCAGAATTTGATCATGCTAAAACTTTGTTCCGACAATTGTTAAACACGCCCAAGTACCGTCAAGCCGGGATATTTTATGACGGCTATATAGACTATGCCAACAAAAATTATAATTCGGCCTTGGATAAGTTTCGCAAAATCCCATTAGAGAGTGAATTGGGAAATATTTCGCGCTACTACATTTGCCAAATAAATTTTGTCAACAATGAATACGACAAAGTGATTGCGTCCGGACGGCAGTTAATCAACGATGCCTATGACAACGATGAATATCGCTCCGAAATGAATCGTATAGTTGGAGAAAGCCATTATCACAACGGCAATGACGACCAAGCAGGACAACACATCATTCAATACATAGAAAGTCCCGATATAGACCCTGCACGTTCTTCGCTATACATAATGGGAGTGCTGTACTACCGCAATGCTGAATGGCAAAACTCTATCGATTGCCTTGCAGGTGTGACCGATGAAAATGACGAACTTGCACAAAGCGCATATCTTTACATAGGACAATCATACATAAAACTTGGCAACAAAAACTCGGCATCGATAGCTTTTGAGAAAGCTCTCAACATGAATTACAACAAAGCCATTCAGGAAACTGCCTTTTACAATTATGCCATAACACAAAACGAAGGCGGCCGTACGCCATTCAACCGCTCAATCGACATTTTTGAAACATTCCTGAACAGGTTTCCCAATTCCAGATATGCCGATGATGTTGAGAATTATATGATAAATGCATACATGACCGGTAACGACTATGAACGCGCGTTGCAAAGCATCGACCACATCAGTCATCCGTCGCATAAAGTGCTTGCCGCAAAGCAAAACGTGCTATTCCAATTAGGGGTACAATCGCTCTCAAACAACGACATCGATGCAGCAATGAACTATTTCAGTCAAGTAAAGGCAACAGGAAACTACGACAAGCAAGCCGTTAACAACTGCAATCTTTGGATCGCTGAATGCCAATATCGGCAAGGCAACTATCCTGCCGCCGAAAAATCGCTTAACGCATTTATTTCTAAAGCTACAAGCGACAACAGTAACGTGGCCATGGCACAATACAACCTTGGTTACGCCCGTTTCCAACAACGAAACTATAGCGGGGCGCGCACGGCATTCAACAAAGCAGTTGCCGATAAAAATTTGCAAAACGAACTACGAGCCGATGCATTGGCTCGAATAGGTGATACGTATTACTACGCCCGCGACTATGTTACAGCTGAAAGTTACTATGAGCAAGCCTATATAAGCAACAGTTCTGCCGGCGATTACGCTCTTTTCCAAAAAGCCATGATGATTGGACTGCAACGCGACTACAAAGGGAAAATTAATATGCTCGACCAATTATTAAGGCAATATTCGCGGTCGGTGCTCTGTCCGTCTGCCCTGCTGCAAAAAGCAGAATCGTATGTCAACCTTGGCAACAACACATCGGCCATCGACACCTATAAGCTACTCGTTTCTCAATATCCCAATTCGGCCGATGCCCGAAAAGGGATGTTGCAACTGGCCATCACCGAGCGCAATGCACGTAACACAAAAAATGCAATCGAAGCTTATAAAAATGTTATAAACCTATATCCAACAAGTGAAGAAGCCGCAGTGGCTGCCGAGGATTTGAAACTGATTTATGCAGATGCCGGAAAACTCGACGAATACATTTCTTTTATCAATACCATACCCAATGCACCGCAAATCGATGTAGATGAAATCGACCGCCTTACTTACGAAGCAGCCGAAAAAGCCTATCTCGAAGAGAAAGGAGTATCCAAACTCACCGAATATGTAAAAAGCTACCCCAATGGGGCATACGCATCAAAAGCCAAATATTACATTGCAATATCGGAATATGAATCTGGCAAGTATGACGCAGCTCTTGCTTTGGCCGATGAAGTAGTAGAAACAAGTGTCGATGCTTACTTTGCCGTTGACGCATTACGCATAAAGGGAGAGATTTTAATGAAGCAAAACAAATATGCCGATGCCCTTGATGCCTACAGAGCTATGGCACAAAAAGCCACATCGCAAGACGCAACCATAAACGCCAACCTCGGTGTCTTGCGCACATCATTATTGCTCAATAAGTTCACTGATATGCGCGATGCTGCCGACCGCCTACTCAAGATGGGAGGCTTGTCGGCCGAAGAAGAAAAAGAGGCGCGATATTTCCGTGCAACAGCCAATATAAAACTCAGAAGTGGCAGTGCGGCAATTCCTGATCTTGAAGTGTTGATTAAGGATACCCGAAATATTTATGGAGCACAAGCTGCCTACGATCTAGCCAACTATTATTACACTTCTGGCAACAATGTTGGTGCCGAAGATGTGCTCAACCGCTTCATCGAATCAGGCACACCGCATCAATATTGGTTGGCTCGCGGATTCATTCTGCTCGCTGATGTATATAACCGAAAAGGTAAAACTTTTGAAGGCATCCAATATTTGAAAAGCTTGAAAGAGAATTATCCCGGCTCGGAAAGTGACATATTCGAAATGATTGACAGCCGCCTCAACTCTTGGAACATTACTGAAATACACGAGTAAGGAAAACAAAACGACTAAATCGCTTATTATGAAACGTTATTGCATATCTCTGTTAATTATTATCATAGCTTGCGTATCTGGCTCGGCACAAGAAGAACTTAGCAAAGAAATAACTATCGACAGAGAATTCGTCCCTATCGAACAAAAAGCCTCAAAGTCCAATATGTTGCCCGAAGTTTATCGCCCGCAAACAAACACACAAGCAGGCAACATAAGCTATAGCGATTGGGCCATTCCATCCGAAGTTCCCACTTCGGCCATTACACTGTCGCCTTACAACTTTGGCACAACATATGAAGTTTCACAGTACCGAGGCTACTTTGAGTATAGCATCGGAACGAGTCTTAATATGCTTGGTAGTGCAGGTTATAGAATTATCGATTTTGACCGTACAAAACTTAACATCTGGTTGCAACATAATTCTACATGGACAGGTAAGAATAAGTCGAAAAATTCTCCGCATGCCATAGACCAGCATTGGAACGACAATGTGTTGGGTATTGACTTTTTGCATCGTTTCAGAAGAGGAGCACTGTCAACCAATGCCTTTTTCCATTATAGCAATTTCAATTATTTCGGGCGAGCCGAAAATGCTTGGTATGCAACCGACTCCACACAATCAGTCAACGAGTTTCGCATTGACATTGGATGGGCAGGACCGTTTCATGAAGATGAAGGGCTTAACTATTCATTTAATGCAATATACAATTACTTCAGCTTTTCAAATGACATTTTCTACCCAATACATGGCAACAGTGAAAATCATCTGAAACTAAAATTCAATGCCGAATTTGCAAGCAGTGAATTTTCTCATATTGGTCTAAACATAAATTATGACTTCATAAATTACACCATCCACCACCAAGGCATTAACGAAACATCGATAGGGCATGAAAATTTAGGATTGTTTAATGCATTGCCATATTATGCTTATCGCAGCGGTCGCCTTAGCTTTAAACTTGGTATCAACCTCGATGTGTCATTTAACGATGGAGCCATATTTCGCATTGCTCCACATGCAGAGTTTCGATACGATATGTTACGAGGCTTGCAATTCTTTGTTGAAGCACATGGAAGGAAGATGGTCAACACACTTAGCCGAATGTTTTCCTTCAACCGTTACATTTCACCACAGACACTACCTACCAATTCCTACACACCGCTCGATGTGTACGGTGGGTTCAAGATTGGACCGTTTGCCGGATTCAACGCAACCATTTATGGCGGTTGGGCAAAGGTAAAAAATGCCATGATGCCTACATTGTATGTCAACCCCTCGACACAAGAAAATACTATCAACCGCAGTATATCACGCTATACTGTATTAGACATGAAAGGATGGCGTGCCGGTGGAGAAATTGCGTATGCTTTCCGCACATTGGCTAATGCTTCGATTTCGCTCGAATATTCTCCACAAGAGGGTAACAAGGGATATATAGTGGGAGATGACCGCGCCGAACTCGTACTAAACGCCAATGTGGTGCTGCATCCAATCAAAACAGTGACCATAAATATCGGTTACCAAAACCGTTCAAATCGTTCGGTGATTTTCAACGACAACAATGGCGTATGGCTCGAACAAGACTTAGGTGATGTAAATTACTTGATGATAGGTGGCACATACCGCATGAACGATATAGTAGGCTTCATGCTCCAATTCGACAATATACTTAATAAACGTTGGGACACGTACTATGGAATGGGATCGCAACCCATTGGTGTACTCGGAGGAGTAAGCCTGTTATTTTAATAAGTATTTTACTTTTCTGTAAGCACTTGTTTGATGCGGTCGATAACCATTTGTGGTTGTATGCCTGACAGGCAAAAATGGTCACCACGCATACATGCCTTGTCGCCCAATACCGAACATGGGCGGCAAGAGAGATTGAGTTGCACTGCATTTCGTTCCTCCTGATGCCACCCGAGAAAGCCGCAATAAGGGTGGGTAGCCCCCCACACCGAAACGACAGGCAACCTCACCAATGAGGCCAGATGCATATTGGCCGAATCCATCGACACCATCACATCACAGTTGCTCAGCAATGCTAACTCGCAGGGAAAACCATTGCGCCGCTCTGCAAGATTTTTTACATTGTCGTATTTGGCCGCCCATTTTTTCAACACCTTGTTCTCATCATCTCCCGCTCCCATCAAAAATATTTTCACATTTTCCCATTGGGTAACTTTGTCGACCACTTTTGCCATGTGCTTCATTGGATAAATCTTTCCTTGATGTTTGGCAAACGGAGCTATGGCAATCCACGTTTCACCTTCGCCCTTAGGCGCAGACACAGCACTGTATTGATCTGAAGATGCTTTACCGCTGCCAAAAATAGAATTGAACAAGTCATCGGTGACAAAACCGGCCCGATAGAAAACCTCGCGGTAACGAGCACGGGAAGAAATAAGCGGTAACATATGTTTGTTATGCTTGCGCGTCAATTCATGCTTGCCATGTCTGCCCTTTTTAAAATGCAACACCTTGATGCCATTCAACAGGAACATGGCACCAAGCATCCAAGAATGCAATGTGTCGTGCAAATCAATAAACAAGTCTATATCATACTCTTTGGAAAGTTTTCGCTTCAGTCGCAACATTCCACGCAGACCATGATATTCGACTTTGATATCGACACCTATCACCGTAAGATTTGAAGGAGCATTGATAAACAATGTAGAAGCCACCCTTTGTGTAATCATGATGAAGCGCGTACCCGGATTGCCCATGCACACCGAATAAATCACCGGTACCGTCATCGCTACATCGCCAAGAGCAAAAAAACGAGCTACAAGAACAGTTTTATATTTGTTGCTACTTCTATTTTTTCGCATACAGCACAGGATTAGTGTCAGGGTCGTTATACATTTTCATTTGGCAGTAAACTTTCATGTACTTGCGTCCTGAGGCAATATCATCAAGCAGTTGGTCGATGGCTGTTGTCAAATCAGCACGTTGTTCAAGCAACACGGCAAGTTTTGCAGCACACACCTGACGATGTGTTGCATCGGCATCTATGCGTTCAGCTTCTTGCCGCATATGATAAATTTTCAAAGCCAATATCGAAAGACGGTCGATAGCCCAAGCGGGGCTTTCGGTGTTGATTGTGGCATTGGGCAAGGGTTGTACTTTGCTGTATTTTTCACGGAAATAACTATCTATACGTTCCACAAGGTCAGTGCGCTCTTGATTGGATCGATCGATACGGCGTTTCAGCTTCAAGGCTTCCACGGGATCAATGTTTGGATCGCGTATTATATCCTCCATGTGCCATTGCACGGCATCAATCAGGTTTTTCACAAACAATTCATGTTCGACACTTCCTTCAGCATAAGGATTATTAAACTCGGCATCGATATTGTCATAGCGATGGTACTCAACTGTTGCGCCATCGAAGATGCTGTTACATTTTTCAGCAAAAGACATAATCACACTTTTTATTTTCTCATTCGCAAACATAGCAATGTTTTGCCAAAGATACAAATTTTGCAAGTTTTTTGCCGCTGTAGTCATATGCATTAACTTTGCAACCTAATTTAATGAGAATTTCAACTTATGACGACTATTTACTCCAATAAGGAAATATGGCAAATTGCATATCCGTGTCTTGTGAGCCTTGTCATGGAGCAAATGATAGGAGTTACCGATACGGCTTTCCTCGGCCATGTTGGCGAAGTGGAACTTGGAGCATCAGCCATTGCCGGAATTTACTATATGGTAATTTTCATGTTGGGATTCGGTTTCAGCACAGGCGCACAAATCATAATGGCACGACGCAATGGCGAGAAAGAATATGCTAAAATGGGTAATGTTTTTTACCATGGGTTATATTTCCTCATGGTTCTTGCCGTAATAGCGTTCACACTCACTACAATATACACACGCCCAATATTGGGCAGTATGATTTCTGATTCCGACATTCTACATGCTGCCAGCGACTATATTCAATGGCGCATTTATGGCCTGTTCTTTGCGTTTGCATCGGCAATGTTCAGAGCATTCTACATCAGCAGCACTCTCACTAAGACACTAACACTCAATTCGGTAGTGATGGTTTTGTCAAATGTGGTATTCAACTATATGTTCATATTCGGTAAATTTGGTGCTCCGGCAATGGGAATCGGCGGGGCGGCACTTGGCTCATCACTTGCCGAGATGGTTTCGCTCATCTTCTTCATCGTATACACTTCACAACGCATTGACTGTCGCAAATACGGTCTTAACCGCCTTTCGCAATTTAATTTCGACACACTCAGAAAGATATTTTCCGTGTCATTTTGGACCATGGTACAAAGTTTCATTTCACTTTCCACGTGGTTTTTATTCTTCCTCTTTGTTGAACATCTCGGTAAAGAGGCACTTGCCATAACAAATGTAATACGGAGCATCTCGGGACTGCTATATATGATAGTTGCAGCCTTTGCCGCTACATGCAGTTCGCTTGTCAGTAACCTGATAGGTGCAGGCAAAAGCGACTTCGTGGTAGGTACTATATGGCAACACATTCGTCTTGCCTATGCTTTTGTCATTGTTCCGATTATATTTCTGTCAATGTTTCCGGAAGTAATATTAGGCATATATACCGATATTCCAAATGTGCTTAACGGAGCCGTGACATCATTGTGGATACTATGTTCGTCGTATGTATTGACAGTGCCGGCACAAATGTTTTTCCAGTCAATTTCAGGAACCGGTAACACCCGCACCGCATTTTTACTCGAATTGGCAACACTTGTGTTTTATGTGGCCTACTGTTCAATAATTATAGGTTGGCTCAAGCTCGATGTGGCTATATGTTGGACAGCCGAACACGTATATGGTGCCATACTTATATTGCTATGTGCATACTACATTTACAGAGGTCATTGGAGAGACAAGCGCATATAAACGTAACTCATCAAAGGTTAAAAAAAGTGAGTTCGATATAAAGTCAAAACAATGCCAGTTGTCCGTCATTGATAAAATTCACATCAATGGCGGGCTTCTTTTCAAAGAGACAGCCGCGATAGCCGAGAGGGAATTGGCAACGAAGTTGTTGAAAGAACGGTGCCCGGAGTGCTCTATCTGTG
>CAYNBZ010000047.1:0-18869 GCA_964395975.1 uncultured Muribaculaceae bacterium
GATGAGTTTCGGCGACAGCGTGGCGTTCTGTTACGACCGCTCCACCCACACCCTCCACCACTCGTTCGGGAAGTTGGGCGATTTCGACAATCCCCCGTACCTCATCAACTGCAAGGACGAACTGGACAAGAGCGGCTTCAGAAGTGGGGAATGGGAAACAGGCGATCATACGCTCGTGTTTGCCGCAAGCGACTCGCTCGCACACTACATCCTGATGATGTATGAGGTAAGCAAGAGTGACGATTATGCCGAGGAGTTGCTGAAGGCCGAAGCCCGTCACTCTAAGAACGGGAACTATATCAGAATGGCAAAGGCCTTGCCCGCCATCAACTTCGAGAGGGAAGTTTTGAGCAAACTGATGGACTGCGCCAACGATGAGGGCAATTTCAGGGAGTACTTAGAAAGCCTGCTGCGCAAGGGACTGCTGGCAACGGATGATTACTCGCTCGCAGTCTTGGCAACAAACATAGACAAAAAGGAAACTGACAACGACGAACCATGAACTATCCATTGATTTCAGAATATGTCGATGCTATCCGTTCGGCGGAGGACAACTTCGACAAACTCAGCCGCCTGCGCCCTGTGCTCGATAGGAAAGGCAACCCCGTGATGTCGAGTGGCAACTTCGCCGTGGTGTTCAAAATGGAGGACATTGATACGGGCAAGTTCTACGCCGTGAAATGCTTCACAAAGGAGCAGGCAGGGCGCGAGGAAGCGTATCGGCAGATAACCGACGAACTTGAATTTGTGCAGTCGCCCTACCTTGCCAAAGTGAGGTACTGCGACGGGGAACTCTTCGTGGACACCAACAGTTCGGACGACAGCGAGTTCCCCGTGCTGCTGATGGACTGGGTGGACGGCACGACGCTCGACCGCTATGTCCGCCAAAACCTCAATGACAGGTACGCCCTCGAAGTGCTGGCGTACAACTTCAGCCGCCTTGCCATGTGGCTCTTGCCGCAACCCTTCGCCCACGGCGACCTGAAGCCGGACAACATCCTCGTGCGCGACGACGGTTCGCTCACCCTTGTTGACTACGACGGTATGTTCGTGCCTGCCATGCAGGGTCAGAAGTCGCGCGAGCTTGGCAGCCCCGACTTCCGCCACCCACTGCGCACAGCGGACGACTTCAACGAGCATATCGACGACTTCCCCATCATCTCCATCCTACTCTCGCTCCGCCTGATTGCCACCGACCCGTCGTTGCTCGACAGATACGGTGCAGCCGACCGCCTTCTGTTCTCCGAGAGCGACTACCGCGACCTGTCGTCCTGCCAACTCCTCAAAGCTGTGTTTCCCTCGCAGGATGCCGAGGTCAACACCCTCGTGGGGCTGTTCGCCATTGCCTGCGGACACAAGACGCTGGCGAACGTCTCGTTCCGGTTGTTGACTGTCGCGAAGCCACAAAAGCCGGAGGTAATCGAAGTGGAAGAACTTTCCACGGAAGTGACGGGCGAAGACTTGGAGAATGCCGTTAAGTATGAATTCGGGGTATTATACAGCCGAGATGGAAAGCGTTTGCTGAAAGGAGTTAATGTACAAAAATATAAAATAAGAGAAGGGACAAAGGTTATTTGTGACGAAGCGTTTTATTGTTGCCACTCATTGCAGGAGATAGTCATCCCACAAAGCGTGACAACTATTGGTAACAAAGTGTTTTATTGGTGCAAATCATTGCGGGAGATATCCATCCCACAGGATGTGACAAGCATTGGAGACAATGCGTTTGATAGTTGCGCATCATTGCGTGAGGTAATTATACCAAGATCAGTGAAAAAGATTAGTGGCAACCCTTTCTGTGGTTGTAAATGCAAGGTAATATGCAACTCGCCTCATTTTAAGATTGTTGGCGGTGCGTTTTACGATGCCGACATGACGGTTCTCATATCATTTCTTTCCGATGCCGAGACATTTGCTATTCCACAGGGCGTGACAACTATTGGTAACGAAGCGTTTTATTGGTGCAAATCATTGCAGGAGATATCCATCCCAGAGAGTGTAACAAGCATTGGAGACTGCGCGTTTTTCGGTTGCAGCTCATTGCAGGAGATATCCATCCCACAGGGTGTGACAAGCATTGGAAACAAAGCGTTTTTTGGGTGCAAATCATTGCGTGAGATATACATTCCCGATGGCGTGACAACTATCGGTAACGAAGCGTTTTTTGGGTGCAAATCATTGCAGAAGATAACCATCCCACAAGGCGTGACAACTATTGGTAACGAAGCGTTTTATTGTTGCGAATCATTGCAGGAGATATCCATCCCACAAAGCGTGACAACAATTGGTGACGATGCGTTTTCTTGGTGTCATTCATTGCAAAAGATATCCATCCCAAAGGGAGTGACGAGCATTGGTGACTATGCGTTTAGTTATTGCAGTTCATTGCAGAAGATATCCATCCCAAAGGGAGTGACGAGCATTGGTGACGATGCGTTTAGTTATTGCAGTTCATTGCAGAAGATAATAATCCCCAAAGGCAGCCGGGAACATTTCGAGCAACTATTGCCTGACTATAAAGACAGATTAGTTGAAGTATAAAAGCATGATAGTAATCGAATCCAAACGCCGCAAGGCGGAAAACATATTAGGAATATCCGCCTGCTTTGGCTGCAAGGGAAGGGCTGCAAAGGATTATTGAAACGAGAGCTTGCAACTCTTCCCTTCCTGCAAGGCCACCGTTATCATGGATTGTTCCACGGAAACGACATTGCCGTCGTCATACGCCAGCTCAGCCTGCGTAGCACCTGCCGGCATCGCCAAGACAAAAGTGCCGGAAACCATGGCCGTTATCATGGCCTGTTTCACCTTGCCGCCATGCCACTCAAAGTCGACAGCCGCTCCGCCACGGACACGCATCCCCCGCACGCTTCCATCTGACCAACTGTCTGGCAGGGCCGGTAGCAGATGGATAAATCCCTCATGGCTTTGCAGCACCATTTCGCCGACACCGGCCGCGCCACCGAAGTTGCCGTCCAGCTGAAAGGGCGGATGCGAACAGAACAAGTTGGGGAACGTTCCGCTGCCATGTCCTCCCGTCTCCGCGTCTATGGCCGGATTGAGCAAATTGCAGAACAGGCTCCATGCCCGGTTGCCATCCCCAAGGCGAGCCCAGAAATTCACTTTCCAAGCACGGCTCCAGCCTGTACCTTCATCACCACGCCGGTTCAGTGTGACACGACATGCCTCGGCCAGTTCAGGCGTATGACCGGGCGTTATCTGGTTGCCGGGATACAATCCATACAAATGGGATACATGCCGATGGTGTACATCCACTTCCCTGTAATCTTCCAACCACTCTTGCAGATAACCGTCCTTGCTGACCTGCATCGGCGGAAAGCTTTCCAAGTCACGCTCCAGCACGGAGGTAAACGCCTCGTCACAATCAAGCAGACGGGCGGCGGCAATCACATTCGTGTAAAGTTCGGTAAGCAACTGCACATCCATGGCAGGCCCCATGCACACACTGATTGGGGTCAACGAATCGCCCGGCAGATAAAAAGAGTTTTCGGGCGAAGATGTGGGAGCCGTCACCAGCCACCCATGCACGGGTTCGCGTACCATGGTGGAATGGAAGAACTCGGCCGCCCCTTTCATGATGGGGTAAATGCGCTGCAGGTAATCACGGTCTTGCGTAAAGAGGTAGTTTTCCCACAAATGCGCGCACAGCCATGCACCGCCGGTATTGGTGGCACCCCAGGAAGGATGCTCGCCGGGGGCGGTATAATTCCACACGTTTGTCATCATGTGCATCACCCAACCCTGCGCATTCTCTCCGTAGAAAGTACGCGCCGTCTCCTTTCCGGAGGGAATCAGCCGTTCCACCAGCGTGGTCAGAGGCTGGTAAAGCTCCGGAAGCCCGGCCTGCTCCAACGGCCAGTGGTTCATCTGGATATTGATGTTTGTGTGGTAATCGCCGTTCCACGGTGTTAGCAGTTGGTTGGCCCACAGCCCCTGTAGGTTTGGAGGTAGGCTGCCAGGGCGGGTACTGCTAATTAACAAGTACCTGCCATAATTGTAATACAAAGCGGCCATGCCAGGGGCATTCCGTCCGGATGCAAAAGCCTGTAACCGCCGGTCAGTGGGTAGCGCATCGTCGGGCGAAGCCGGCAAGGTCAACGACACGCGATCGTACAAGTCACGATGGGCAGCGATGTGTGAGGCAAGTACGTCGGCGGCAGTCCCTTCATCGTCCAGCAACGCCACGCTCTCCGCCATCAGGCCATCGGCGTGTTCCATATGATGCTCGCCGGGGAAGTCCGTACCTTCACCCGCGAAAGACGTGGCAGCAGAAACTACGACCCAAGCTGACGTGCCACCCTTGAACGAAATGCCTTCCGGTGAAATCTGCAACCGGCCATCACTGCCCAGCACGCGCATTGCAACGTGGAAGCGCATCCCCTCGCGTTCGGGATTGCCACTATCCAGCTGCCCGTCCATCAGCATCACGTTTCCCACTGTGGTCACCAACGCCCGTTCAGGCCTGCTGATGCGGGCAGTGAACGACAAAGCCCCGGGGCGGGAAGCCGTGAGGCGAACCAGCATGACATCACAGTCGCGCGACGTAAAGTATTTGCGATCGTAACTTATGCCATCAAGTTGGAACGAGGTTGCAGCCACCGCATCGCGCAACGACAGTTCCCGCCGGTATCCCTGCACCTGCGTCGTGTCTGCCCCGCCGTATTCCTGCACGATGTCCAAGAAGCCAAGCACCTGAAAAGCACCATACCGCCCGTCGGTAGTCTGCTTCTTGGGGACAAAGCTGCTGTACATCAGCTCCTGTGCCTCCCGGTTCCTGCCCTCGAACAGTAACTGGCGGATTTCCGGCAGGCTACGCGCGGCATCGGGGTTACTGTAGTCGGACTCCGAACCGCTCCATAGAGAAATTTCGTTCAACACGATACGTTCATGAGCAATACCGCCATCAGGCATCATGCCCAGCCGTCCGTTGCCCAATGGAAGCGTTTCCTCCCATATCGAAGCCGGAGCCTCGTAATACAAGCAATGGTTATATCGGTCATCTGCCCCCGAGACCGCCAACAGAGGCAAGGCCGATGCCGCCAACAGCACGGCAAGGCTGTGTCTTATTCCTATCATGATTCACTGTTTTTTTGTCGTTACACATTGTTCATGCAAATTTAGGGAAAACATTGGGATAAATAAACACCAATGATTGTCAACTCCGGAATGGTACGGTCGGGGGAAACACGTGCAGCATCTCTTTGTCCGGATGCCACTCGCTCTGATACATATAATATACTTTCGGTAAACCGGCTATATCCATATTGGCCATGTCGCTGCATTCCAGCAAAACATATTAGAGGAATACCCCCCCGCAACCATCGCAACAAATGGCTTTTGGAAATTTTATATGCTATTGGGTGGTTAAGGTCGAGATTTATTGTTAATTTTGCAACTTAAAATATTTAATACAAAAGACAAGAGGTGGAAACAAAGTACATATTTGTTACCGGCGGTGTAGTTTCTTCATTAGGAAAAGGGATTATATCGTCGTCATTGGCGCGGCTGTTGCTGTCGCGTGGTTTCAGGGTTACGATTCAAAAATTCGACCCGTATATCAACATCGACCCGGGTACGCTCAATCCTTATGAACATGGCGAATGCTATGTTACTGCCGACGGTCATGAAGCTGACCTCGACCTTGGGCATTACGAGCGATTTACCAATATACAAACATCAAGAGCCAACAACATAACCACAGGGCGCATTTATCAAAGCGTAATAGACAAGGAGCGGCGTGGCGACTTCCTTGGAAAGACGGTACAAATCATTCCGCACATCACCGACGAGATAAAGCGCAATGTGAAACTGCTCGGCAATACAGGAAAATATGATTTCGTTATTACAGAAATCGGAGGCACGGTAGGCGACATCGAGTCGTTACCTTTCCTTGAAGCAGTACGCCAACTGCGTTGGGAGCTCGGACAAAACTGCCTTGTCGTGCATCTCACCTATGTACCATTCATCAAGGCCGCCAAAGAATTAAAGACCAAACCCACACAACACTCTGTCAAGCAATTGCAGGAGGTCGGCATACAACCCGATATATTGGTGCTCCGCACCGAGCACGACATACCAATGTCGATGCGCAAGAAAGTGGCTTTATTCTGCAATGTATCGCCCGATGCCGTAATACAATCGATAGATGCTCCTACCATCTATGCAGTACCACTGACAATGCACGGCCAGCACCTTGACGAAATTGTGTTAAAAAAGACCAACACGCCATATAGCGGAGAACCGGACCTGACAAAATGGAACGAGTTTCTTAACAAAATCGACAATGCCAAGGAAACTGTCACGATAGGACTGGTAGGCAAATACGTAGAATTGCAAGATGCATACAAGTCGATAACAGAATCACTTTTCCAAGCAGCAACATATAACGACCATAAGCTCGATTTGCGCTACATCAGTTCTGAAAAGCTGACCGACGGCAATGTTGAGGAAGCATTGCGTGACATGGACGGTGTGATTGTTGCACCCGGATTCGGGCAACGCGGCATCGAAGGGAAATTCGTGGCTCTGAAATGGTGCCGCGAACACGACATGCCTACATTCGGCATCTGCCTTGGAATGCAGTGCATGGTAATTGAGTTTGCCCGCAATGTGCTTGGCCTTGCTGATGCCAACAGCACCGAAATGGATACAAAGACCCCATATAACGTAATCGACCTGATGGAAGAGCAGAAAAGCATATCATCGATGGGTGGTACAATGCGGCTTGGAGCATACCCATGCCGATTGCGTCCCGGGTCGAAAGTGACAAAGGCATACGGTACAACCGACATACTAGAGCGTCACCGCCACCGCTTTGAATTCAACAATGAATATCATGCACAATTCGAAGCAGCAGGGATGAAGTGCGTGGGTGAAAATCCAGAAGCTCACCTTGTGGAAGTGATAGAACTCGAAGGCAAAAAATGGTATATAGGTACGCAATATCACCCCGAATACAGCAGCACGGTGCTTAACCCGCATCCGTTGTTCATGGACTTTGTGCGGGCCGCCATTGCCAACAAAGCCGAGAAAAAGTAATCAACACTGCATATAACAGAAAATACAGCTAAAAAAGAAAGAATGGACAAGAACGCGATTATCGGAATGTTGCTGATGGGCGTTGTAATATTCGGGTTTATGTGGCTCAACCAACCATCAGAAGCCGAAATGGCACAACGCCGCGCACAAGCCGCCGCACAAGCTGAGCAGATGGCTCGGCAAAACGAGATAAATGCATCGCTTGGTGTGGCAGATACTATAACGACTGCCGAGATAGCGACACTGAAAACCACGGTGCGACAATTCGGGCAAGTTGCCGGAGAGGGAGAATCTGCCGTTTACACACTCGAAAATGGAGGTGTATCCATAACATTGCAAGATGAAGAACTTTCGGGTCATATCACACTTGATGGCGGCTCTCGGGGAGAGCTTTCAGAGGCTCTTGCCGCAACCACAACCAATGTGGCATTCCACAACCGCCTTGTGGCAAAACTGAGGGGAGTAATCAACAATTACACCAAAAATGGCACTTTCGCCAATTTCCTAAACGGACAAGACTCAACGCTTGTGCTTGAAAACGAAGTCTTGCGTGTGGAAGTTTCATCGCTTGGCGGACAGATTTCGAGCGTGATACTAAAAGATTATGATGACCATAAGAATTTTAGTGCGGATGCGACAAATCCGGTAAAACTGTTTGATTCGACTAACAACAGCTATAGTTTCACACTCAACACGCACTCGCAACGCTTCGACACCAAGGATTTCTATTTCACTCCCATACAGGTGAATGACAGCACCTTGCTTATGCAACTCGACTTGGGTGGCGGAAGCAAATTTGCAATACGGTACACATTACCGGCAGGACGCTACGATGTAGCAATGGATGTGTTGCAAGAGCAGATGGACAAGGTGATTCCCACCAACATACCAAACCTCGACTTCACTTGGCATCAAAAGATGTCGCGCCACGAGGCAGGACGGATGTTTGAGGAACGCAATAGTGCACTCTACTACAAGTATTCGGGTGGCAGCGTCGATCACCTCAGTGAATCGGGCAACGATGATGAACAGATGTCAGACAAACTGAAATGGATTGGGTTTAAAAACCAGTTCTTCTCAAGCATTCTGATTTGCAAAACTTATTTCAACGGCGGGCGCTTCGAAAGCCATGCCATCCCCACAGAAAATCCAGACAATCATGATTTTCTAAAGACGATGTATGTCGAAAGTTCGCTCGATTACAGTTCGGCTAACCCCATGCCTGTGCAATTCAACTTCTATTTCGGTCCCAACCTCTATCCGTTGTTGTCATCCTACGACGGCATAGTTTCACCCGACGAAGATTTGCAACTCACCAAGGTCATCCCTCTTGGTTGGCCCATATTCCGCTGGATAAACACTGGATTTATCATACCTGTATTCAATTTCCTCGGCAGCTTCATCCCGAGTTATGGCGTGATTATTCTTATCATGACCATTCTAATCAAACTCATACTATGGCCTCTTGCCCACAAAAGCTATAAGTCGCAGGCACGGATGCGCTTCCTTGCCCCCGACATAAAAGCACTCAACGACAAATATCCCGACAAAGAGCAGGCCATGACCAAGCAACAAAAGATGATGGAACTTTATCGTCAGGCGGGAGCCAATCCAATGAGCGGCTGCCTGCCGATGCTGTTGCAATTGCCAATACTTGTGGCCATGTTCACATTCTTCCCATCGTGCATGGAATTGCGCGGCGAATCTTTCTTGTGGGTAAAGGACTTGTCGGCTCCCGATGCCATTGTAAGCTGGGACGCACAGATACCGTTCATCACCAATTATTTTGGCAACCACATCAGCCTCTTCTGCTTGTTGATGACCGTAACCAACATCGTATATATGCATCTGAACATGCAGAATCAGGCAAGCAGCCAGTCGATGCCCGGAATGAAGATGATGACTTACCTGATGCCTATCATGTTCCTCGTCTTCTTCAACAACTATGCCGCAGGATTGAGCTACTACTACTTCATATCGCTGCTTATCACCATCGTTCAAACGTATGTTTACCGCCACTTCGTGAGTGAAGCCAAAATGCGTGCCATGATGGCAGAAAACGCAAAAAAGCCAAAGAAGAAGAGCGGATTCATGGCAAGGCTCGAAGAAGCCCAACGCCAACAACAGGCAATGCTTGCCGAGCAGCAACGCCGCAAAAACAACAGTAAAGGACGTCATTGATAAAAAATAATTCTAATTTAACTCATATCAAATAATGACATTAGTAAACGAACACTTCCTTAAACTTAAAAGCAATTATCTGTTCACGGATATTGCAAGGAAAGTTGAGAAATACAGGTCGGAACATCCCGACAAAAAGATTATACGCCTTGGCATAGGCGATGTGACACGACCGTTGCCGGCTGCGAGCCTTGAAGCCATGCACCGTGCCATCGAGGACTTGTCACGCAGTGAAACATTTTATGGTTACGGACCCGAACAGGGATACGATTTCTTGCGGGAGCCCATAGTGAAAAACGACTTCGAACCCCGTGGAGTCAAGCTCGACATAGATGAAGTATTCGTCAGCGACGGGGCAAAAAGCGACACGGGCAATATAGGTGAAATCCTGCAAGTGAACAACAGCGTTGGTGTCACCGACCCTGTTTATCCGGTTTATGTGGACAGCAACGTGATGTGTGGCAGAGCCGGCGAAATGCTGCCGAACGGCCAATGGAGCAATGTAACCTATTTCCCTTGCACAGCCGGAAACGATTTCGAGCCGGCAATACCCGATGGACAAGTTGATATCATATATCTGTGCTATCCCAATAATCCCACAGGCACGACATTGACACATAGCCAATTGAAAAAATGGGTGGATTACGCACTGGCACATAATTCATTAATCATATTCGATGCAGCCTACGAAGCGTTCATTAGTCGTAGCGATGTGCCCCACTCCATATACGAAATAGAGGGCGCACGGAACGTTGCAATAGAAATCCGCAGTTTCTCAAAAACCGCAGGATTCACCGGTGTACGTTGCGGATATACTGTCGTTCCAAAAGAAGTTACCGCCATGACAACAGATGGCCGTAAGGTGCAACTCAATGGCTTATGGAATCGCCGTCAGTGTACCAAGTTCAACGGAGCAAGCTATATCACCCAACGCGGAGCAGCCGCCATCTACACACCCGATGGTCACCAACAAGTGATTGATACCATAAACTATTACAAGGAAAATGCCCGAATGATGCGTGATGGTCTTGAAGCTGCGGGCTTCACCGTATATGGCGGCATCGATGCACCCTATATTTGGCTGAAAACACCGGATGGTATCGGCTCATGGGAATTTTTCGACCGTCTGCTTGCCGAGGTCAATGTCGTAGGTACTCCGGGAGTCGGGTTTGGTCCAAGTGGCGAAGGCTACTTCCGCCTGACGGCATTCGGACAACATGAAGCTACAGCCGAAGCAATGAATCGCATCGCCAACTGGAAACTGTAACAAATAGCAGCATCATGGATAATAAAGTCATAACGATTGCCAGCCTTGATGACCTCGATAATGCGGCACATGAGTTTGCAGCGGCAATGGACGATTATACGGTTTTTGCCTTCTACGGCGATATGGGTGTTGGCAAAACTACGTTTATCAGCGCACTGTGCCGCATACTTGGCGTGGAGCAAGATGTTGCCAATTCTCCATCATTCTCGATAATCAATGAATATCGCAGCGACACTACAGCCGAATTAATTTACCACTTCGACTGCTATCGCCTGCAAGACGAACGCGAAGCAGAAGATATTGGTGCCGAGGATTATTTCTATTCAGGAGCATTGTGCCTTGTCGAATGGCCTGAACGTATCGAGGACTTGTTGCCCGATGATACGGTTGTGGTGGAAATAACAGAATCGCCCGAGGACCATGCACGCACATTAACAATGAAATTTCCCGACGAGGATTGACATAAGAAAATCAAATGGCACGTTACATTCTCATTCGAGAAACGGCATCAACCAACAGTTACCTTGCCCGGATGGCGACAATGCTCCCATCGGGCACGGTAATTTATACCCATCACCAATCAGCCGGACGCGGACAACGCGGCAACCATTGGGAGGCTGAGCCAGGCAAGAACCTTACATTCTCTTTACTCATAAAGAACCTTGGCATTGCACCAGTATCACAATTTTACATAAGTGAAACGGTATCGGTGGCCATTGTCGATTTCCTGTCGCAATATGCCAACGGATTCTCAATCAAGTGGCCCAACGACATATATCACGGTGACCGTAAAATATGCGGCATACTTATAGAACATTCTTTATGCGGCAACAACATCAATCACTCGATAATAGGTGTGGGAATAAACATCAATCAGACTGAATTCCTAAGTGATGCCCCAAATCCTATATCGCTAAAGCAAATTACAGGTCAAGAGGTGCAACTTGATGAAGCATTGCATGACGTATGCAGCCGCATCGAAAAAAGTGTTCTGGCTCTCGGAAACACCACTTGCAACTTCAATGAACTACATGACCGCTATAAGTCACTGCTTTATAGGCACGACGGTAAATTGCACAATTTTGAACATCCATCGGGAAAACCGTTCAGAGCCAAAATCATTGATGTCAATCCTACAGGCACACTCGTTCTCCAACATGAAGACAATACCATTCACAATTATGCGTTCAAAGAAGTAGCCTTTTTAAATAAAGATTGATATTCCCGCCACACTTGACACCAATTATTGCCGCATCCACTGCCATTTTATACGCATTTACATGCCCCCACATGACGTGATTTATGCCACAATAAACATAGTGTTGGGCAACCTCCATAGAGAGTGCAGAATAATCTAAATTATTTATGACATATATGCGTTTGGCGTGATTTTTGTATATTCGGCAAAAGGAAATATTGCAAATTGTTTTATCGCCATGAAAAGAGGATGAACAATGTTGCATTCCCCAAACGTAATAAATATTAAAAGCCGCCTAATTAAAGGAAATTTTTCCGTAATTACTTGGTCACGGTGAAAAAATATAACTAACTTTGCATTGCTTTTTAGAGCCAATAAAAAGAATAATTTTAATCTCTCATTATATTTAATTATGGCAAATTTAGATTTAAGCAAGTACGGTATTACCGACGTGAAGGAAGTTCTTCACAATCCGTCTTATGAAGTACTGTTTGAGGAAGAAACCAAAGAATGCCTCGAAGGTTATGAAAAAGGTCAAGTAACCGAACTCGGTGCAGTTAACGTTATGACCGGTATCTATACCGGCCGTTCTCCAAAAGATAAATTCTTCGTGATGAACGAAGCCAGCAAGGACACTGTATGGTGGACTACTCCGGAGTATAAAAACGACAACAAACCTTGCTCAGAAGAAGCATGGGCAGACCTTAAGGCTAAAGCTGTAAAGCAATTGTCGGGCAAGCGTCTGTTCGTTATGGATACTTTCTGCGGTGCCAACCCTGCTACACGCTTGAAAGTGCGCTTCATCATGGAAGTAGCTTGGCAAGCTCACTTTGTTAAGAATATGTTCATTCGCCCAACCGAAGAAGAACTTGCTAACTATGGCGAGCCTGACTTCGTTTCGTTCAACGCAGCAAAGGCAAAGGTTGACAACTATAAAGAACTCGGCTTGAACTCTGAAACAGCTACAGTGTTCAACCTCAAGACCAACGAGCAAGTTATCCTCAACACTTGGTATGGTGGTGAAATGAAGAAGGGTATCTTCTCAATCATGAACTACTTAAACCCGTTGCGCGGCATAGCTTCGATGCACTGTTCTGCCAATACCAACATGGAAGGTACCGACACTGCTATCTTCTTCGGATTGTCAGGTACAGGCAAGACCACTCTTTCTACCGACCCAAAACGTTTGCTTATCGGTGATGACGAACACGGTTGGGATGATGAAGGCGTATTCAACTATGAAGGCGGTTGCTATGCCAAGGTTATCAACCTTGACAAGGAAAGCGAACCGGATATCTATAACGCCATCAAGCGTAACGCACTTCTCGAAAACGTTACTGTTGATGCCAATGGCAAAATTGACTTCGCAGACAAGAGCGTAACCGAGAATACCCGCGTTTCTTATCCTATCGACCACATCACAAACATCGTTAAGCCTGTATCTAAAGGTCCACACGCTCACCAAGTCATCTTCTTGTCGGCTGATGCATTCGGCGTATTGCCTCCTGTATCTATCTTGAACTCCGAACAAACCAAATATTACTTCTTGTCGGGCTTCACTGCAAAATTGGCAGGTACAGAACGCGGCATTACAGAGCCTACTCCGACATTCTCGGCTTGCTTCGGTGCAGCATTCCTTTCATTGCACCCGACTAAATATGCTGAAGAGCTCGTAAAGCGCATGGAAGCTGTAGGTGCTAAAGCATACTTGGTTAACACCGGTTGGAACGGTACTGGCAAACGTATTTCTATCAAGGATACTCGTGGTATCATCGATGCTATTCTCGATGGCTCGATCGACAAAGCTCCGACAAAGACAATTCCTTACTTCGACTTCGTAGTTCCTACCGAATTGCCGGGTGTTGATCCCAAGATTCTTGATCCTCGCGACACTTATAGCGATGCTTCGCAATGGAACGAAAAAGCAAAAGATCTTGCTAACCGCTTTATCAATAACTTCACCAAGTTCACCGGTAATGAAGCAGGTCAGGCATTGGTTGCTGCCGGTCCAAAACTCTAAACATTGAGTTAATAATAAACAAATTAATAATGCGAGGGTGACCAAAAAGGTCATCCTCTTTCTTTTACCAATAAATTACTGTTTAATCACAGCATAACAAAAAAAGAATGTGCATGGGGTGAATTGTAAAACCCCATGCACATTTTTCTTAGCAACGTACTTAATTATTATTGTTGATTGTCTTGCTGCTTGCTCTCGTTACTGTTGTTATTACGACGAGGAGGACGTTGTCTACGACGATTGCCTTGCTGTTGGCGAGGAGAATTTTGACTGTCTGCACCAACAACACTTACACCACCATCTTTTCGATTTCCATCCCGTTGTTTACGCGGTTGCTGATTTCCACCCGTTGCAGGCTGCTGCGACTTCTGTTTTGGCCTACCGAGCTGCCCTGCATTCTCTGATTGCTGACTACTGTTTTGACCATCGCTATTTACGCCCTGTACCTGCTGCTGACGTTTCTTATTACTCTTGTTTTTCTTGCGTTTCACCTTGTTGTCAAAGCGTGTCACATCGGCCTGTGCGATTATGTCACCAAAAGCTTTACGCTCAAACTCACGTTCTTTATTATCAACAGCCAACTTTTCGGGCTTGACACCATTTTTGTTTAGTGCTATTATTTCAAACACACGTTCGGCAGGCAACGTCACAAGATTGGCAGGAACCGACTTATCGGTTGAATAGGTCATTTCCTGTTTCAATATGTCGGTCTTAAAGTGATAATACGTGTTATCTTTTGTTTCAAGCCTTACATCCTTTGGCGGCAACTTCTTGGATGCCTCGGCATAACAATCCACTTCAAAATTCATGCAACACTTCAGTTTGGCACATTGTCCTGCCAATTTCTGAGGATTAAGTGAAATATCTTGGTAGCGCGCAGCACTTGTTGCCACAGATACGAAATTAGCCATCCAACTGGAGCAACACAACGGTCGTCCACAAGGTCCTATTCCGCCAATGCGACCGGCCTCTTGACGAGCACCGATTTGCTTCATTTCTATGCGCACTTTAAATACATCGGCAAGCACCTTTATCAATTGCCGGAAATCTACACGTTCATCAGCGATATAGTAAAAAATGGCCTTATTTCCATCACCCTGATACTCCACATCGCCTATTTTCATATTCAATTTAAGATCTTCAGCAATTTTACGCGAGCGTATCATAGTATCCACCTCTTTGGCCTTGGCCTCTTCGTAGCGAGCAATATCGTTTGGCTTTGCCTTGCGAAACACCCTCAATATCTCGGCATCAGGTCGCAGGTTGACACGTTTCATTTGCAACTTTACAAGCCGTCCCATCATCGACACTTTTCCAATGTCATGCCCGGGACTTGCCTCGACAGCCACTAAATCACCGATAGCAAGCTGCAAGTGCTGACTGTTGCGATAGAAACCGCGTCGCGTGTTCTTGAACGTAACCTCAATAATATCATCGGCTTGGTTAAAGTCACCCGGCACATCGGCAAGCCAATTGCAACTGTGCAATTTACTTCGTGAACCATTCGAGCAACACCCGACAGCAACGATTTTTGGCTGTTGCTGTGCCTGTTCGGAATCACGTTGCGCACCAATGGCCGACGCATTATTAGTATCGTTGATGTTATTATCGCTCATCATCGCTGTGAAAATTACTTGGCAAAGCTGACGGCACGTGTTTCACGAATAACTGTAATTCTAACCTGCCCCGGATATGTCATTTCATCTTGTATCTTCTTGGCAATTTCGGCAGACAATTTCTCGGTTTGAGCATCGTCTATTTTATCCGCACCAACAATTACACGCAACTCACGTCCTGCCTGTATGGCATACGTTTTTATTACGCCGGGATATGACAGAGCCAGTTGTTCAAGGTCATTAAGACGTTTGATATAGGCTTCCACTACTTCGCGGCGTGCTCCAGGACGTGCTCCAGATATGGCATCGCACACTTGCACGATAGGTGCCAGCAGGCTTGTGGCCTCTTCTTCATCGTGGTGGGCACCGATAGCATTGCATATATCGGGCTTTTCCTTGTACTTTTCGGCAAGTTTCATTCCAAGCAATGCGTGTGGCAATTCAGGTTCTTCATCAGGCACTTTGCCAATGTCGTGGAGTAATCCGGCTCTGCGAGCCTTTTTAGGATTTAAGCCAAGTTCTGAAGCCATTATCGCACACAAATTGGCGGTTTCACGCGAATGTTGGAGCAAATTCTGTCCGTAACTCGAACGATATTTCATTTTGCCAACAAGACGTATCAGTTCGGGATGCAATCCATGAATACCAAGGTCGATAGCGGTGCGCTTCCCTGTTTCGATGATTTCTTCTTCTACCTGCTTACGCACCTTTGCCACAACTTCTTCGATGCGGGCGGGGTGTATTCGGCCATCAGCGACAAGTTGGTGCAGGGCAAGACGGGCAATTTCGCGACGTACAGGGTCGAAACTCGACAAGACTATTGCTTCAGGAGTGTCATCTACGATGATTTCTATACCCGTAGCAGCTTCAAGGGCACGGATGTTGCGACCTTCACGCCCTATGATACGACCCTTTATTTCATCGCTGTCGATATGGAACACTGTTACCGCGTTTTCAATGGCTGTTTCGGTAGCCACACGTTGAATGGTTTGCACCACTATACGTTTGGCTTCCTTGTTGGCCGTCATTTTGGCATCATCCATTATGTCGTTGATGTAGGATGCAGCAGCAGTCTTAGCCTCATCTTTCAGCGATTCGACAAGTTTTTCTTTCGCTTCTTCGGCCGAAAGCCCCGACACATGTTCAAGTGTTTCTTGAATACGACGCTGCATCTTATCAAGTTCGGCTTGCTTGCTGTTGACAAGAGCGATCTGACTATCAAGATTATTCTTCATTGCATCCACCTCGTTTTTCTTGCGTTGCAAATCCGACTGCTGTTGATTCATTGCAATTTCACGTTGCTTGAGTTTGGCTTCAGCCGTTTGCACTTTCGACAACCGCGCATTTGCCGCTTTTTCAGCTTCCGATTTGATCGCCATTTCAGCCTCTTTTGCCTCAATGATTTTATTCTTTTTTATCATCTCGGCCTCGCGTTCGGCCTCAGTGATGATTCCTCTCCCTTTTGCCTTGTCGATATGGCGCAATATTACAATAGCTGCAACTGCTCCTATGGCAAGACTCATTACGATAGAAATAATTAGTATAATGTCCATTTGTCGTTTTATGTTAAAATATAAAAAAACACCAAGCAACATGCACATTAGTTACGGCTGAATCCGAATCCTTGTGCATCTACCGGTGCAGGTATGTTATGTAAAAAATGTTGGATTAGTGCTATATCTTTACAACAATTTCATCGAGCTGTCGTTCAAATTCTTTCAAAAAACTCGCCACGGCATCAGTTTTAGCATTGGTTTCTATCATAACCCAAGCAAATTTAAATGCTACCATCGCCATTATTTCTACGTTGGTTCGTCTGCTTTTAAATCTCCCGACATATTTCCCCCACGCTTCATTGAGCATTTTTTCAGCTTTTCGATATGCTTCTTCTTCTGCTTTATCCTTAAGTTTCAACTCAAACGGCCTTAATCCAGCTATCTGAATCCAAATTTGGTTGCTATCCGTTCCTGCCATAGCATCATTCCATTAATTGAGAGATGCACTTGTCGATGTCCTGCACCAACTTGCCAAGCATGTCCCTATTGCGGTTCAATTCCTCTCGGTTGGTCGAAATAGTGCGTGCCAATTTCAAGTAATCATAGTCTTGCTGCAACTTTTCAAGTCGTTTGGCCATTGCTACTATTCCATTCCTCAGTTCTGCAACCTCTTTGTCCACAGCTTCTTTTTCAGCTTTTAGCGCATTGTATTTTTCCACAAGCACCTCGGTTTTTCCCATCAGCCGTGCTAAAGTGTCTTGCAGTTCCGAGCCCATGCTTCGCATTTTTCTACAAATATAGCCATTTTGGAACAAAACACAATATTATTACCGATTTTTTCACAAAAAATTAACACTTCAACAATAGACCTAAAACCATCAGTAAATCAATAAAATCAACGCAAGTTTCAGAAAAACAATCGACAAATGGCATGGAAGAGGGCACAAAACTTATCGTTACTTTTCAGAACGCATCGAATCCATTAAAAAAAGTGAAGAACTTTTTTATACCGTGAGAAAATCATAGTAATTGTAGTCACAAAATTAAGTAATTAAATTCAAAGTTTTTAATCACTTATCTGTATAACGTTAAAATACTTTCAGTGTTCTTGTACTTGTACATTTTCAATATCCAACGTTTTTAATTTGACTTGCAGGCAGCTTTTTTGGTTTCTATTGGTTAACTTTGCATATCGTCGGTGGGAGGTATATTGCGAACATACCCATTGAACAACTGTTTGTTTTAACATAAAATATTATGAATCGTATAGGCAAATTATATTTCAGATATGGCACAATGGGGTCGGCGAAAACAGCAATGCTGTTGACTCAGGCTTATAACTTTGAAGAGCGCGGCATGGAATACCTGTGTATGAAACCGATTATAGATAATCGTGAGAATGACAACGTAATACGTTCGCGCATTGGCATTGAGCGCAGATGCTTGTGGATATACCCTGATACCGACCTGTATGAACTGGCCAAAAGTCTATTTGAAGATTCACTTGTGGTAAAAGATTGGATCTTAATAGATGAGGCACAATTCCTAACCACAATGCAAGTCAACCAACTTGCAAGAGTGGTGGATGACTATGGCAGTAACGTAATATGTTATGGATTGCGAACTGATTTCCAGACACACATGTTTGAAGGCTCAAAACGGCTATTTGAAATCGCCGACACCATCGAAGAGATAAAAAGCACATGTTCGTGTGGCCGAAAAACCATAGTAAATGCACGTATCGATAAAGATGGGAATATTATTACCGATGGCGACCAAGTGGAAATAGGCGGAAATGATAAATATGTGTCGTTGTGCCGAAATTGTTGGCGCAATCGGCGTCTTGAATCCGCTGAACGTAATTCACTCAGATTCATGCCAGAATGATAAATGTCCACATGCTGCCAATTGGCAAGGTTCAAACCATCAAAGGGTCTGGATGTCATAAAATGTAGCACTTTACGCAAATACATAGCAAATAATAATAATAATAATAAGAAGAAGAAGAAGAAGAAGAAGAAGAGCCGCCCGC
>CAYNBZ010000048.1:0-18465 GCA_964395975.1 uncultured Muribaculaceae bacterium
AGAAGACAGGGAGAAGTACCTTGCGCATACAGCGTCGTACTCGTAGGAGCCGTCATCCTGCCTGTACCACACTACAAGGGGGTAGCGGCTCAAGCGGTCGCGGACATAACCAATCAGCACCGAGCCGTCGCCCGACACCCTGCTTACTGCACAACCCCATGTCTCTCCGATGCCAAGCTCGTCTTCAGTCGGGTATGGCAACGCCTCGATTACGCCGTTCCTCCAGATGCAGGGATATACATAATCCGAATCAAGACTCGGACTATAATAACCACCTATTATGCTCATGTCGTCACTTGCATATCTTGGTGCAGCGTCCTCGTATCCGTCGAGTTTGGGCAGTTCGACGGAAGTACCGTCAATGGAAACAACCAGCGGAACGCCGCCGTTTTTGCATACGCCCACGCCGTCATCGTTTACATATTGGATGCTCCGGTTTTCTTCCGTGGCCTCGTCTGAAAACACCGCGGCTTCACCCGTTTCAGTGTCATATATGGCCACCACGTTTTGGCTGTACCCTACATACATGGCGATGTATCTGCCGTTAGGAGAAACAGCCCTTCCTATAAGAGTTTCATAAACGTTGCCGTCGGCGTCGGTTATTTCACTGATGACCTGCATCGTCTGCGCGGAAGCGGCAGCGCATGCGCACAACGCCACGAGAAGCGTAGCGGACTTGCGGAAAAACTTATGTAAAGGAGACTTTTCCATAAGTACAAAATTTTAAAAAGTTAGACATTAAGAAAATAAATACGTGTGCAAGCGGGGGCATGCCCTTCAGGCCTTGTGCTTGAACGCTGCAAATATAATATAATATAAATGCTAAAATACCTTTCAGAAAGTTAAGAAAAACACTAACAGAAGTATGTAGAAGTACATATTTTAGCCTTGAAAGTCCTTTATGGGCAACGAAGTGTATTTAAATTTGAAAGAAGCAAGACCAAAATAAATACTTCCGATAAAAAAGGGCTTAATGTTATTAATTGAAATAAAAAATAGGCTTATTTAACTCAGACTGAAACAGAAATAAGTCTATTTAGAATATATTTTTCAAGATTTTTTTTCGTAAATTTGTTATGATTTACAATAACATAAAAACGCTTCACACAAAATGCTTAACCATGGATAATTTAATGTTTTGGTTGGTGCCGGCATCATCGCTGCTCGCACTCGTTTTTGCTTATTACTTTTACCGTCAGATGCTCAAAGAAGAAGAAGGGACAGACCGAATGTCGCATATCGCTGCTGCCGTGCGACGCGGTGCCATGTCATACTTGCGACAACAATATAAAATCGTCGGTATCGTATTCCTCTTTCTAGTTGCATTCTTTGCCATATTGGCTTTTGGATTTCATGTGCAAAACACATGGGTGCCAATAGCTTTCCTCACTGGCGGTTTTTTCTCAGGCCTTGCAGGATTCTTAGGAATGAAAACGGCTACATACGCCTCGGTACGCACAGCCAATGCAGCCCGACGGTCGCTCAACAAAGGATTGTGTATAGCTTTCCGTAGCGGTGCGGTAATGGGGCTTGTGGTTGTGGGACTAGGATTGCTCGACATATCATTTTGGTATATAATCCTAAATGCCGTCATTCCCGAAACGGCATTGACTCCTACTGCCAAGTTGTGTACCATAACCACGACGATGCTCACATTCGGCATGGGTGCCAGCACACAAGCTCTGTTTGCACGTGTTGGTGGCGGTATTTACACCAAGGCAGCCGATGTGGGTGCCGACCTTGTTGGTAAGGTCGAAGCCGGAATCCCTGAAGACGACCCACGCAATCCTGCCACAATTGCCGACAACGTAGGCGACAATGTGGGTGACGTGGCGGGTATGGGTGCCGACTTGTATGAATCTTATTGTGGTTCAATATTATCGACAGCAGCACTTGGAGCTGCAGCCTATATTCACTCCGGAGACGTAGTTATGCAATACAAGGCTGTCATAGCCCCTATGCTTGTCGCTGCCGTGGGTATATTACTCTCAATCATTGGCATTTTCGCAGTACGCACCAAAGAAGATGCCAACATGAAAGGACTGCTGAATGCTCTTTCAGTCGGCACCAACCTGAGTTCAGCCCTCATCGTTGTATTCACATTTCTCGTTCTATGGCTACTTGGCATAGACAATTGGTTTAACATCGGCTGCGCCGTAATCGTAGGTTTGTTGGTGGGTGTCGTGATTGGTCGTGCCACCGAATACTATACTTCACAGTCTTACCACCCTACCCAACGACTTGGCGAAAGTGGAAAGACAGGGCCGGCCACGGTAATCATCTCAGGTATAGGACTTGGGATGTGTTCAACGGTAATTCCGGTGTTGTCAGTCGTGGTGGGTGTCATACTCTCCTATCTGTTTGCAGCCGACTTCATAATGTCTGATGTCAACATGGGGCTTTATGGCATAGGTTTTGCTGCCGTAGGTATGCTTTCGACACTCGGTATCACTCTTGCCACCGATGCCTATGGACCTATTGCCGACAATGCCGGAGGCAATGCCGAAATGTCGGGATTGGGAAAAGAAGTGCGACAACGCACCGACCAACTCGACTCGCTTGGCAACACAACAGCCGCTACGGGCAAAGGGTTCGCCATTGGTTCGGCTGCACTCACCGGTTTGGCACTGCTTGCTTCTTACATCGAAGAGGTGCGCATCGGCCTGCAACGCATTGGCACTTCCACGCTCACCATGCCCGACAATTCGGTCGTTGAAACAGCTAAAGCAACATTCTCCGATTTCATGGAATATTATAATGTAACACTTATGAATCCTAACGTGCTTGCCGGAATGTTCATAGGGAGTATGCTTGCATTCGTATTCTGCGGATTGACAATAAACGCTGTGGGACGTGCTGCTCAGAAGATGGTCGAAGAGGTGCGCCGTCAGTTCCGTGAAATCAAAGGCATACTCACAGGCGAGGCCGAACCCGACTATGAACGTTGTGTGGCAATCTCAACCAAGGGAGCACAACATGAGATGGTGATACCATCGCTATTAGCCATCATTGCACCACTGCTCACAGGATTAATATTCGGTGTTCCCGGAATCCTCGGACTGCTCACAGGCGGTCTGAGCTGCGGATTTGTCCTCGCTATATTCATGGCCAACGCCGGTGGCGCATGGGACAATGCAAAGAAATATATCGAAGAGGGCCACTTCGGCGGCAAGGGTAGCGAAGTACATAAAGCCACTGTCGTGGGCGACACAGTGGGCGATCCATTCAAAGACACTTCCGGTCCAAGCCTTAACATCCTCATCAAACTCATGAGCATGGTTGCCATAGTTATGGCCGGTCTCACGGTTTCTTGGAGCCTACTGTAACCCGCAATCTTGGTACTGCGGGAAAACAAATGGACACACTTACCATTTGTGTGTCCATTTGTTTTCTGTCAACGGCAAATTAAGCAGGCTGTGTTCTCTTTTGACAATCAACTTTACGCATTTCAAGTGCCAATCAAAGCGCATCGCCATCAGTGCCGGTAATTGCTGGCTTGTCTTGCTCGGATGCAGTAAATGACGCTTCTTCTCTATTCCATGGGCGGCTGTCGCGATGAGTGATATATTTTTCATAGTATGCCAACAGCAGCGTGGTAAGCGGTACAGCGACAATAAGCCCCACAAAGCCAAGCAATGCACCCCATATCGAAAGCGACAGGAATATGATGGCCGGATTAAGCCCCATATACTTACCCATTATCTTAGGTATCAATATAAAATCTTGTATGACCTGCGAAACGCAATATACCAAAATTGTCAATCCGAACATCTCCCAAAAACTCGTTCCGGTAGAAACCGCACTCACAAGACACAACGCTGCGGCAATAGGGATAGAAAGAAGCTGTAAATATGGAACCATGTTTAGCACTCCTACAAACAAGCCGAGCACAATAGCCATTGGCAAATCAATAATCCAGAAACCAATGCAAAATGATATTCCCACGAAAAACGATACCACTGCCTGCCCGCGAAAATACCGATTCATGCTCATCTCAATATCATCGAGAATGCCAAAAACAAGTTTTTTATACTTAGGCGTAATCACGCTTTTGAATCCATCCATTATTTTACCGTAATCGATGAGTATAAACACTACGTACAACAACACGATAAACCAACTGGCGATGCTAAGTATCACACTGAGTGTCCCTCCTACAAACGACCACGTTTGGCTTGCTGCACTTTTGAACAGATTGATCCACTCTTCGCGTGTCATCAGCGATGACAAATACTGGACATCAACAGAATCTACAATGAAATTATGAACTGACTTAGGCAGATATGGGACATCGAAATTGGTCTGGGCATACTTGTTGAACATGACAATCATGTTGTGACACTCAGCGTAAACGTATGGTATGAAAAAATACAGCCCCACCACGACAACCAGGGTCACTTCCAAGATGGCTAATATGGTGCCCACCACCCTACCTTTCAATCTGAAAAGCCTACGATTCCATCCTACTAAAGGATTAAGCATATAGGCAATGATGCAAGCCACAAGGAAAGGCACCAGTACACCTTTCAAATAATTAAACAGCCACAGTCCCAAGGCTATGCACATTACAATAATGACAAGCCTGACAACCCTGTCGAAAGTATATGGTTTCCGTCCCACCTCCATATCCGAATAAAAACAATTTGATATTATTACAAAAATAACTCAACACCACCAATTTTGCAAATAGGGACCATAAATGTAAAAACCATAAACATTCTCACATCGGGGCAAAAAAAAATTAATTGTCATCCCGACAACTAATCTTCAACTTAAAATCTAATACCATGAAAAAACCGATGCAAAAGTATGCCATACATTTGTGTTATACAACATATTTCATAAGAAAACAACCTCATTTTGCATCATTTAACAATAAGACACCCATTAGGGTGTCTTATTGTTAAAATTTTATGATTACATGGATACGTTCTATATTTGCATATTGGCAATTATTATCAACAAAGTTTCAAGCACATTATTTCCTTCCGGCTCTTCAATCACAACATTCAAAGAAGATTCACGTGTATTACCACTCCCCTTTATATATCCACTAAACTGCAAATTATGGACAAAATCAGTCAACATCGAATTGGCTCGCGAACCTTTGAGCAGATTGACATATAAAGCTCCCGGGGCTTCTTCAAATATACCACGTACAAGTTTGTCGTCATACAAATTCTTGGTTACGCCCTGTGCCACAGTGCGGAAATAGAGAAATCCATCCTTGCTCCCGAAAACGATTGCCATGTCGCTCGAAATATTCAATACATATTCATCATTGATTTTATTACAGATGATAAATCCTCCTAAACTGTTGTTAATCGTAGATTGCAATTTGTCGCAAATCTCTGCAGCCTTCTTATTCTTGACGGCACCATATATCTGATGGAACGATGAACGATCGATCAGATAATCCACATAGTTATACCCAATGGTCACAGGGCCATCGATTCCGGCAATATATTCTTTAATTTCATCTTGAGTTATAAACGGAATGTTCCTAACCTGACTTAATGCCTGATTTACGACATCCAATTTCAGCAACTCTTCGCCTTTCAACGAGCCCGATAACACCAACTGAATATCGTCCGGAATAAATTTCAGGCCTTCGGCCGAAGGTTTACCTATAACAGCCTCGTATTTTTTCACATTGCCGGTTTCATTGACAAACATTTCAAAAGCGAGTTCGATATCCTTTTTATTCAGATTTAGAGTTGCACCCATGTTGCGGCAATCATTAAGAATAGACCCGAAACCACCTGTCAGACTTTGCAACTCTCTTGAATTGAACAAACGCCTACAGTCACCGAAAACCGCCAAATCAGACTTACGTTTAAGTATCTTCATGGCGTCGGCATTATCGTTTATCGACATCGGACTTCCTTTCAATATTAAACTTTTAAGCAACTCCTCTTCAACATCTGCTTTGAACGGATGATTTATATTACAACCGATAAAGTAATTATCCGACAAAAAATACAACCCCCTGCCGTTCTTAATTTTATACAATTCGCCATCGGCTGCTATCATATCGTTGTCATAATCACCTTCAAGAGCACTTTTGAATCCCTTCTTATCGGCAACAGGAATGATGAAGCATACATCTAAGTCATCTGAACCAAAAAAATAAAATTTCTTGGTTAAATCAATCGCACGTATATATGCCGCAATCTTTTCTTTATCAAATTCATTTCCAAAAATTGCCTTGTACGACTCTGGAAAAACCAACGTCCCATCATCATCTTTAACGTTTGCTTTCTTTATAATACTACCAGCATCGACAGCCACTACATAACTCGCATCCTTCGGAATCATCGACAAAGCATCCTTTTCCAATGTTTCCGTATCCGTACAAGATGCAAACACCACTGCCATTGCAAGCAATAGCATAAAATTCAACTTTTTCATGTTTTATAAGATATTATTGAATTATATATCCTTCGTATAATATTATGATCCTGTGTCAAGTATGAAATCACGACATCTTATTCATTTTTCTTGCAACGCCTACGACGCTTGCGTGCAAATTTCAACACTTGAGCCGAACGTGCCGGCAAATACAACTTAAGCCACCCGAGACCATGAGGAGCATAAAGAGGATCGGTCTGTGTGAAGTGATGCACGCTTTCGTCTATGTTTCCAAACCCACCATAACGCTTATCATCACTGTCAAACACACCGTCGTATTCGCCCTCGGGAGCAAGAATGCCATAGTCGGTAAACGATTTCGATGGGCTGAAATTATAAATAAACACATAATCACCGCGCTTATAGGCAAGCACTTGGTCGTCATCTTTATCCCATAATTTTTCCACCGGTAAGGCTTGGAAATTCTTTATACCGCCCACAAGATGTATCATATCATTGTCGAAATTGTTAAGATACTGATACTTCAAATCCTTACGGTCAACCAAATCCCATTGGCGACGCGCATACTTGTAACTCCATCCGTTACCTTCACGCGGAAAATCAATCCACTCCGGATGACCAAACTCATTGCCCATGAAATTAAGGTATGCACCATTCATCGTCGTACATGTCACGAGCCTTATCATCTTGTGCAATGCAATGCCACGGTCAACGGCCATATTGTTGTCTCCAACAGTCATGTGCCAATACATCTCGCTATCAATTAAACGGAAAATAATGGTCTTGTCTCCCACCAGAGCTTGGTCGTGGCTCTCAGCATAACTGACTGTCTTCTCGTTGTAACGGCGATTGGTAAGTTCCCAAAATATAGATGTCGGATGCCAATCCTCATCTTTCTTTTCTTTAATGATCTTAATCCAGTAATCCGGAATGCCCATAGCCATACGATAGTCAAATCCCATGCCACCATCCTTGAACTTCAATGCAAGTCCAGGCATGCCGCTCATCTCTTCGGCTATGGTTATGGCATTAGGATTTACTTGGTGTATAAGCAAATTAGCAAGCGTCAGGTAAGTAATGGCATTGGTATCCTCCGCACCATTGTAATAATCGTCATAAGAACTGAAGCCCTGCCCAAGCCCATGATTATAATAAAGCATCGAAGTCACACCATCGAAACGGAAACCATCGAAATGATATTCTTCAAGCCAGAACTTACAATTCGATAACAAGAAGTGAAGTACAGCATTCTTACCATAGTCGAAGCACAGCGAATCCCATGCAGGATGCTCACGGCGACCGTCACCATAAAAATAAAGGTCATAACTTCCGTCAAACCGTCCCAGCCCTTCAACCTCATTTTTCACGGCATGAGAATGCACAATATCCATTATTACGGCAATGCCCATCTTGTGAGCTTCATCTATCAGCTTCTTCAGATCATCGGGAGTTCCGAAACGGCTCGAAGCAGCATAGAAACTCGACACATGATAGCCAAACGAGCCATAATAAGGATGCTCTTGTATGGCCATGATTTGAATGGCATTATATCCATCGGCAGCAACTCGCGGAAGAATGTTTTTACGGAATTCTTCGTATGTACCAACACGCTCGGCATCTTGCGCCATACCTATATGGCACTCATATATGAGCAAAGGAGACACAGTAGGCTTGAAATCTTTAACCTTGAAACGATAAGAACGTGCAGGTGCCCACACTTGAGCCGAGAAAATGAGAGTTTGTTCATCTTGCACCACCCTACGGGCATAAGCAGGGATACGTTCACCTTCACCACCATCCCATTTTATCTTCAACTTGTACAAGTCGCCATGACTCAACCGGTCGGAAGCAAGAGTTATTTCCCATACACCATTATCGATACGCGTCAAGGCATAGTCGTCACACTCTTTCCAATCATTGAACGTTCCTATTATATATATTGCAGTGGCATTAGGTGCCCATTCACGAAACACCCAACCGGTTTTCGTCTTGTGCAACCCAAAATAATTGTGAGCATTGGCAAAGTCATTAAGCGTCATTTTCCCACCATTGGTCAACTCTTTCTCCTTGCGTACTACATCTTCGTGTCTGCCATTGATAGCATCGGCATACGGCTCAAGCCATGGATCATTCTTTATTATCGGAAGAACCTTTTTCATGTTATTTTTCTATTTTAGTGGTTTTAGTATTAGTGTAACAAAAGTAAAAATAATTTTCAATAAACAAATGTAAAGCCTGTTTTATTTTGAATGTTTGCATAATAAGTTATATTATGCTGCATCGTACATATTGTGGTGGTGCAACCAGCAACAACATTTATGTAAGAAAATAACACGTGGACAATGGGAATACGTTCTGTCTACCGCCCACTTCGATGCGAAATACGATAAAATTTCAAGCAAGCCATTCATATACCTTATTCAAATAAAGAGAAATCAGGATTGTCAACACGAGCCGATTGCATAATCGTTTTCAATTCATGTGCAACATCAGGATATGCATCTATTACATTGTGTAACTCCGATGGGTCAGCCGCCAAGTTATACAATTCATAGCTTGGTTGCTCCCCGCGAATGTCGAGATGCAATAATTTCCACACGCCTTTGCGCACAGCCTGACGACCACCGAGTTCTTGAAATTCAAAATAAAGATAATCATGCTCCTTTTGGCCATTTTGCCCGGTAAGCAGCGGCAACAGGCTCACACCATCCACGACATCGGCAACTCCCGTTTCAAGGATTTGACAAAATGTAGGAAATATATCCCAAAACGCACACATAAAATCAGTCGCCGTGCCGGCTTGCACATGTCCAGGCCATGATACAATCATCGGCACTCTTATTCCACCTTCATACAAGTCGCGTTTGTATCCACGATATATGCCGTTACTGTTAAAGAAATCAGGGTCGGCACCTCCCTCTTTATGCGGTCCGTTATCACTTGCAAAAATTATTATAGTATTGTCATACAATCCTTTTTCTTTCAATTTATCCACAATTTGTCCCACATACATATCAAGGCGTTTCACCATTGCGGCAAAAGTTGCACGAGGATAAAGTTGTGTGCAATATCCACCTTTCCGAAATGCCGCATTGCCAGGCTCTGTTCCCTTATACGCAACTTCTGGATAAAGTCCACGAAGGCTACCTATAATACTGTCTTCCGGCACTATTAGTTCGGCATGAGGCAGAATCGTCGGATACCACAAGAAGAAAGGCTCATCGGCTGTCATGCCGTCTATGTATTCAAGAGCCTTTGAATGTATTGTGTCGGGAGCATAAGTTCCCCTTCCATATTGAACTTCAAGCACATTATCCTCAAGTTCCACGCGCCGGCTGTTATCCCACAAATGATCAGGGTAATAACTATGCGCAAGCAACTGACAATTGTATCCGAAAAATGTGTCACACCCTTGCGCTTCAGGGTCGCCTGTAGTCCCGACAAAGCCCAACCCCCATTTACCAAAAGCGGCAGTCTTATATCCGGCTTCTTTAAATGTATGAAAAAAGGTACGAGCCTCAGCAGGCAACGGATATTGTCCTTCGGGTTTGACTTCGATATTGCCCCTTATATAGGTGTGGCCGCTGTGCATTCCCGTCAACAGGCATGAACGTGACGGTGCACTCACTGTTGTCCCAGAATAACACTGGGTGAATCTCATTCCGTCACGTGCCAGACGGTCAATATTGGGAGTAGAAAACTTTTCTTGCCCATAGCACCCAAGATCGCCATATCCCAAGTCATCGGCAAGTATAAACACAACATTAGGCCGTTGCTGTGCTTGTGCAGCCAACAAGCCACACACACCAAGGCACATAACTCCTGCTGCAACTTTCTTATTCATAGTCAGTGCAAATATTTGAATTCGACACAATGTGTTCGCATAAAATAAACGACAAATTTATGTCACCATCTGACTTGCCAATCACAAATTTAGCAAAAAGTTTCATCTTCATCAAAAATTATCACACATTACGGTTCATATTGGCCTCTGTCAAAACGATGAAATCGCGCAAATGCTGTTCGTCTGAAAAGCTATCAAGAGGAATAGCCAGAAATTTATAACTGCACGAACGCAATACAAGTACAATGCAACCCACGACTACCTGCCGATTCACGACCTCATGCCACGGCACAACAATTGTCGATAACTTGGAATTATACTCTTTATCAATGGTCAACGTAATTCCATCGGCATCAGCAGTCAAGGTTTTATTCATGATGTTGTAACGGTTATCAGCATCAAAACCATAAACAAAATAAATAAAAAAAAGCATCATCGGAATCATTATGAACACCAACATCATTGTGACAAGCAGGAAACGAACATCAATAAACGACAGACTTAAACATGCAACAACAGGAATGGCATAGACCAACCACCACTTTCGTATATGCCACGAAAACAATATGTGGCAAAATTTTTCCCCCTTAATACGGAAGGTGTCAATCATGATGCGTTTCGACTCCATTTAATTGCTTACGTTTTGTGGCGATTTCCTCATATCCTCGCCTGTATGTTTCTTTATTCAGAGGTATAAGTTTCTGACAATACCCTGTTCCACGAGAATTATAAAGTTTGCTTAAATCAATGACGTTTTCGTCCTTCAACACTTCGTTCTTACGTGCTATCACAATATCGCATTGCAGCGAATGTCCGTTATCGCCAGTGCCCCTCAATTTCCAAGGGACACCATTGTCATCAAGCCAAACGGCACTTATTTCAGAACATGGAGGAAATCCAAGCCCCACCCACATTGTCGTGAGTAAAGGATTCTCACCTGCAACAACACCTTCTATCACGACGGTTGCCGTAGAATTATAACGCGGGATGAATGCCTGATTGGCCACAACTTCACTTTCACCATGAGTATAATCTTGGTTATCCGTAGCAGTATAAAACTGCCGTGACAATGTTTCGGTCAAGAATTCTGCTGAAATACACTTAGCAGAACTTCCGGACATTAAAAAATGCAAGGCATTTAATTCACGAGTATAGCCTTTTCCCATTCCTTTACGTCCGCTATGGGCATAGTTGGTACGCACCATTATGCCATCCGAGGCATCAGCAATATCATATTTTACATAGCCATAGTTGTCAGTTTCAAAATAAGCCCCGTTACCATCGGCATCAATAACGCCAAAATTTGTTTCTACACCTAGCGGTTTAGGCAGCTTTATGAGCAATTGTTCAAACTCATCAACAGTCGAACACCGTTTCAACGCCTCTGTCATCACCAATCCCTCTCTATCCATATGTGTCACCGTGTCATCTTTCAGATTGTAAACAGCAGTGTTCATTACAGCAAATCCCTGTGAATTATAACCAATCCATGCCTCGCGACAAGTGATGTCATCGGCATTGAAAAGAGCAACATATTCAAACGTTGAATCGGTAGCCGCAATTAGCTCCACTTTATTATCTTGCTGACTTGTGTCACGATGTTTCCATAGCAGTGGCCGCCCATTTTCTGTCACACTGCCCGAAATAATCGCCGATGTGCAAGACAACACATCGACCACACCCATTACCGACATCAAAACCAATATCACAAACAAATGCTTCATCTACTATATCCACAATTTATATTTCAAATGTAACGAAAAATCTTTGCTTTTGATTAAATTTGCTACCTAAAACAGCACAAAAAACATGCACGATTATATTTTTTCACTTGAAATGCAAGTGCGGGATTATGAAATAGACTGTGAGGGAATCGTCAACAATGCCAACTACTTGCACTATCTTGAACATACTCGCCATGAATTTTGCCGCCATGCAGGATTCTCATTCAAGCAAATGCAGGAACGCGGCATAATACCGGTGCTTAACCGTGTGGAAATCGACTATAAGTTTCCCCTCAAAAGCGGTGATGTCATGGTGAGCAGACTGTGGATTGAGATGCAGGGCGTGAGATTTATTTTCCACCAAGATATATTCAACAAAGCTACAGGACAACAGGCTGTGAAAGCTGTCGTTAGCTGCGTATGCTTAGAGAATGGCAGGCTTTCACGCGGTGATGCCATAGCCGAAGCATTCAAAGATTACTTGAAATGAATACCGAGCTGCTGAAATATCGCATTGCCTTTGCCGCAATAAAAGGAATGGGGATAGAACTGGCACAACTGTTGCTCGATGTGCTGCCTGATGAAGTTGCATTTTTCACTGCAAGCAGTGACGAACTCCGCAAACTGTTACGCACACACAACAAAATCATCGAACGCGACTATCGCCATAAGCTACTTGAAATGGCCGAGGATGAAGCACGTTTTATAACCGATAATGGAGTTAACGCAACATACTTCACCGACCAAGACTTCCCTGCTCGGCTACTTAATGCGCCAGATGCTCCAATAATGCTTTATAGCAAAGGACATTGCAACCTCAACCGTAGCAAGATAATAAGTATTGTGGGTACTCGAAACGCCACACCCTATGGTACACATTTCTGTGAAACGCTAATCAAAGACCTTGCAACTTATTTTAAAGACGAACTTATCATAGTGAGCGGTCTTGCATATGGTATAGACATTGCAGCACACAGGGCTGCACTACACAATGATGTTGCTACAGTCGCAATCCTCGCACATGGGCTAAATACCTTATATCCTGCCATACACAGAAGCACAGCCAACGATATTGTCAAAAAGGGCGGAGCATTGCTTACCGACTATACATCACACGATTATATAAGTCGTGGGAATTTTTTGGCCCGTAACCGAATAGTGGCAGCCCTCGCCGATTGCACAATAGTGGTGGAGTCGGCCGAGAAAGGCGGTGCCATGGTAACGGCCGGCATAGCTTCGAGCTACAATCGTGACGTGTTTGCCCTACCGGGTCGTGCTACCGACAAATATTCGGCAGGATGTAACAATCTGATACGCCGTAACGTAGCATCACTCATAACATCAAGTGATGACCTTTTAAAAGCCATGCAATGGGAAAAAGATGACAATACTAAAAAACAAGGAACACAGAAAGAACTATTTCCCGAATTGACACCGGAAGAGCAAGCCGTGATAAACTTGCTAAAAAAGCATGGCGAAGCACTACACGTCAACACTATATACAACACCGTGAAAATCCCTATATCACAATTGCTCGGACTTCTCATCGACCTTGAATTCAAAGGAATGGTAACATCGGCTCCGGGTAATAAATATTCAGCCGTATAATTTCAGCCGCCATTTTTTAAGAGCATATAAGTAAAATTTACTAAAACCAGCTTACACAGGGTCGAATGGCTAAAGAGAAACAATACAGAAAATAACAAATAATAAAGACCATTCGCATGAGGGTAGAACACATCGCAATCTGGGCAGAAGACATCGAACTGCTCCGTGACTTTTACATGAAGTTTTTCAACGTGGCGTGTGGAACCAAATATGCAAACCATACAAAGAACTTCACGTCATATTTCCTGTTTTTCGGCGAGGGAAAGACACGCATAGAACTAATGCACGTTCCCGACATAAAAAATACTGCAAGCAGAGGTAACTCGAAAGGATTGGCTCATTTTGCCATCAGCGTGGGAAGCCGAGAAATGGTCGATGAACTTACCGAACGATTAAGGACAGATGGTTACACCATATTGAGTGAACCAAGAACGACAGGCGATGGCTATTATGAAAGTGCCATTGCCGATCCTGAAGGCAATTATGTAGAAATAACGGTATAAATTACAGAAATGGTTAAAGACATTGTATTCGATTTCGGAGGGACCTTAATAGATTGGAATCCGAGATATTTATACCGTACTTATTTCAAGGATGAAAAAGAGATGGAATATTTCCTTTCAAATATATGCAAAATATAGGTTATGATTTGGTAACAACTATTCTTCTTGAATGCAAATCACTATCTATCAGTTAATTGCGATGGGTTATTTGTAGACAGGTAATGGATTTGTAACGTGCTGACTTCTGTATTCTTCATCGCTTTGAAGAAGGTTGATTAGCTTGATGCAAAGATACAACTTTTTATCAAATAATCGCTGAACAAACAGCGAAAATGAAATAAAATCATTATTTTTGCATTGTATTAGAAATTAAGAATATGGAAGCAGGTAAGATGCGAGATATTAATCGGCTGAAAATATTGTTGGCAGAAAAGAAGAAGACAAACAAATGGCTGTGTGAGCAATTGGGAGTTAATCCTACGACTGTTTCAAAATGGTGCACAAATTCATCACAGCCAAGTTTGGAAATGGTTCTAAAAATGATGGAAGTCTTGGATGCGGATATAAATCAAATAATCAATTTGCCGGAAAGAAGGCACTAAACAATAGCCTTTGCAACAAGCATAATTTTATACCGATATAAATCTCCAATCTAAACTTCCGATAATATAATGTTATGACAATATGGTAGATAAAAAGACGTTGACAGAAGAAGACATCAAGCGTTTGTTTATCACAAAAGCCATCACCAAGGTAGGATGGGCAGACGACCAAATAAAGATGGAGTATTACTTTACTGATGGTAGGGTAATATTTGAAGGGAACACGCATGACCGTCAGGCTCGGAAGCGTGCTGATTATGTCTTGTTTGACAGGAATAACTACCCGATTGCCATAATAGAAGCCAAAGACAACAAGAAGCCTGTTGGTGGAGGTATGCAGCAAGCAAAAGAATATGCTGAAATCCTTGATATAAAATTCGCATACAGTTCGAATGGGGATGCTTTCTTAGAACACGATTTTCTTACAGGCTGTGAGAAAGAAATTCCATTGGAGAAATTTCCTTCACCGGAAGAATTAAAGAAACGTATGGCTGCTTCTGACTCGTTGACAGAAGCGCAAGAGGGAATAATCAATACGCCTTATTATTTTGACGCCTATTCTTATGAGCCACGCTATTATCAGCGTATTGCCATTAACAGAACAATAGAAGCAATTGCGAAGGGTAAGCAACGTATCTTAATCGTAATGGCAACCGGAACAGGAAAAACCTATACGGCCTTTCAGATAATTTACAGACTTCATAAATCGGGAGCTAAAAAGAAAATATTATACCTTGCGGATAGGAATATCCTCATAGATCAGACTATGACACAAGACTTCAGGCCTTTCAAGAGTAAGAAAATCATGACGAAAGTGGAAGGTTGCAGAATAGATTCTGCTTATGAAATATATATGGCTCTTTACCATCAACTTGTTGGCAAGGAAGGAGAACCAGACCCATTTGAACAGGTGCAACCATCTTTCTTTGATTTAATTATCGTTGACGAGTGTCATAGAGGAAGTGCAAAAGATGATTCGGCTTGGCGAAAAGTATTGGAATACTTTAGCTCAGCCACACAGATTGGCATGACGGCAACACCCAAAGCGGATGACGGGGCAAATAATTTGGATTATTTCGGTAAGCCAATTTACACCTATTCCCTTGTACAAGGTATAAGGGATGGTTTCTTGGCTCCTTATCGGGTTACCAACTGCTTCATAGATTTAGACTTGCAAGGATATACTCCCCAAGAAGACGAATTGGATATTTACAATAAACCGATAGAACAGCGTTTTTATCAGCAAAAGGATTACGGACGCGATATTTCATTTCTGAAACGCAGGGTGTTGGTAGCTCATCGTATCAATAGGATGCTTCATGAAATTGGACGAATGACTAAAACGATAGTATTCTGTACCGATATAGATGAAGCGGAAGCTATGCGCAGTTTATTGACCACGATGAATGGGGATTTATGCAAAAAAGACAGTCGATATGTCATGCGTATAACGGGTGACGATGCCGTAGGAAAGAAACAGCTGGATAATTTCATAGATGTTGATCAACCATACCCGACTGTAGTTACAACCTCGGAACTTTTAGCGACGGGGGTTGATTGTAAGACGTGTGGTCTTATTGTCATTGATAAGGAAATAGGCTCGATGACCGAATTCAAACAAATAATAGGTCGTGGAACTCGTTTGCGTCCGGACAAAGGCAAATGGCATTTGGAGATTTTGGATTTCCGTAATGCCACTAAGAAATTCCGTGACCCAGAGTTTGATGGATTACCAGAGCCTAAGATTACAGGTAAAAAAGCAAAACCTTATCCGCCTGCACCTCAAAATGGTGGAACGGTCAGCGAACCTCATGTCAAGTACATAGTAGAGGGTGTGCCTTACAACATCACAACCGAAATAGTTTCTGTTTTGGGTGAGGATGGAAAAACTTTAAGGACAGAATCCGTCAAAGCATTTACGAAAAAGCAGATTCGGAAACATTATGCCACGCTGGACGATTTCATAAACAAATGGTCTTCCGTTGACCGTAAGAAGGCCATTGTAGATGAATTGAAAGAATTGAATGTGCTTGTCGAGTCCATCCGTGAAAAGAATCCGGCTCTTGCGGATGCTGACATCTTTGACATTATTTGTCATGTGGCATACGATCAGCCACCTCTTACTCGTAGAGAACGCGCTAACAATGTCAAGAAAAGAAATTATTTTGCCAAATATGAAGGCAAAGCCCGTGAGGTATTGGAGGCATTGCTTGAAAAATATGCCGAAAATGGAATTATGGATTTTGAGGATGTGAACGTACTTGACCATGCCCCGTTTAACGCTATTGGCAAGCCTCAGAAAATAATGAAACTGTTTGGCGGAATAGCCAATTTCGAGAAAGCGGTCAAAGAACTTGAAGATGAAATTTATAAAAACGTAGCATAACAATAATGGCAGTAAACAACATAGTAAAGCGCATCCAAAATATCATGCGCCAAGATGCCGGTGTAAACGGTGACGCACAGAGAATAGAGCAAATGACATGGATGTTCTTTTTGAAAGTGTATGACACACAGGAAGAAACATGGGAATACAAGGCTTGTCGTGAGGGCAAAACATACGTTTCTATCATCCCTGAAGAATTGCGCTGGCGTAATTGGGCTGTGGATGAAAAAGACGGAAATGCACTTACTGGCGAAGCTCTCTTATCCTTGGTAAACGACAAGTTATTTCCGACTTTGAAAAATATCGAAGTGACACGGGAAACTCCACGCTCCAAGACTATTGTGAAAGATGTCTTTGAGGACATCAACCAGTATATGAAAAACGGTACGTTGCTCAGACAGGTTATAAATGTCATTAACGAAATAGAATTCGATGATGCACAAGACCGTCATTTGTTTGGGGACATCTACGAAGGCATCCTTAAAGATTTGCAATCTGCCGGAAATGCCGGAGAATTTTATACTCCACGTGCTTTGACTGATTTCATTGTGGAAATGCTGCATCCGCATTTGGGTGAAGTTTTTGGCGATTTTACTTCCGGCACAGGAGGCTTTTTGACTTCGGCATTGAAATATCTTAATCCGCAAATTAAGACGGCAGAAGATGGGAAATTATATCAAAATGCTGTCATGGGTCAGGAATGGAAGCCTTTGCCCTATTTGCTTTCCATTACAAATTTGCTTTTGCATGATGTGGAAGCTCCCAATATCCGCCATTGCGATTCTCTTGCCACTAAAGTAACCGATTTTACAGGCAAAGACAAGGTGGATGTGATTGGTATGAATCCGCCATACGGAGGTAGCACGGAAGCCAGCGTGAAAAGTAATTTTCCGATAGAAATGAGAAGCAGTGAAACGGCAGACCTTTTTATGGTGCTCATTATGTACCGTCTGAAAGCAGGAGGTCGTGCGGGTGTTATTGTCCCCGACGGTTTTCTCTTTGGCACGGATGGAGCAAAATTGGCTATCAAGACAAAAATGTTGAAGGGCTTCAACTTGCACACGGTTATCCGTTTGCCGGGAAGTATTTTTTCTCCATATACTCCCATTGCCACAAACATTCTTTTCTTCAATAATGAAAAGGCGGAAGATGCCCCCGAAGGATATTCTACCAAAGGCACTTGGTTCTACCGCCTTGATATGCCCGAAGGCTACAAGCATTTTTCCAAGACGAAATCCATGAAGTTGGAACATTGTAACCCGATTAAGGAATGGTGGAATGACCGGAAAGAAATAATCGTTGATGACGGCAATGAGAAATCCCGCTATTTCTCTGTGGAAGAACTTATTGACAATGATTGCAACTTCGATTTGTGCAAATTTCCTAAAGACGAAGAAGAAATTCTGCCTCCTGCCGAGTTGCTTGC
>CAYNBZ010000049.1:0-18250 GCA_964395975.1 uncultured Muribaculaceae bacterium
TAAATAATTATGAATCACGTACATATAAATCTGTTTTTCTAATGACTGCCATTAGGAATAATACAAAAACAGTTTCTAATGACCGATTTGGGTTTAAAATCAGCCTCTCAATAAAAACTGCAATACTACTTGCAGATTGAGTACTTGCCAAAAAATTATATTGATTTGGCAATTGAACATCTGAGATATATTTTAGCTTTTATATACAAACAAACACGAATGATTAAGGTATGAAAGTCATCAATAAATTCATCACGGAGTGCGTCTATAAAAGGGATTGAAAATTACAACGAGAATATGCTTGCACCGGCAAGTAGAAGAGAACTTATCGCACACGTCGTTCGCACCGTAAGTCGGTTGCGGAAAAGGCAGAATCATCTACTACGACTGAAACGGTAAAAGCAGAGGAGGTTGTCACTGAAGCCGCTACCCAAACTGTGAAAGAAGAGGCTTCCAAGGCTGCAACTTCGACTGATGAGGCTAAAGAAGCTCTCAAAGCTTAATAATGACACATTGGTTACAAAAAGGCGTGGCTATCCGCTCACGCCTTTTTTAGGTATATTCCACAAATAGCATAATTGGCTTTTTGCATCTTTAGATATTTCCCTTTGACCGATGCTTTAGTAGCTTAATATGTCAATGTTGTGAGAAGCATGTAGGAATTTATTATGCACAACTGTTGGAACTAGATTATTAAAAATACACCTAACCAATGACAATAATACTGAAACTTCCCACAGGCTTATGTTATGAATAAACTTGTAAGGCCGTCTTTTTTCAAAAATCTATACCCAGTTTGAGACTGAAACCTCCACAGTTTCTACGATCCGACCAGTAGTTTCTATAATAATAAATTTCTAGTTTCTGCATGGTATAGCCAATACCTACATTAAAACCTATTTTATCTAATATGAAGTGGCATCCGACAGAGGGGAACATATAAAAGCCTTTATTGTCGTACACAGTATAACCAATCTTGAAATCTACGTAAGGTGAGATCCAGTTGTTAAGAATGTCAGAGCGCAAATCAACAAAAATGGGAATTTCCGTTAACTCGTCTTCATGGAAATAACTGATACCAATACCTAAACCGGCGAAAAAATAAGGATTGAATTGATAACCGTGTGAGGTAGAAAAATCTACGCGATTTGCGCCATAATCACCGGTTGCAAACGTATATCCTATATCAACAAATCCTCTGTAGCCTCGTTGCATACCGTTACCGTCAAATGTAATGTGACGTGACTGTCTTCCACGCGTCACAATCCGTTCTTTTGTGATTTTTTCAACCTCCGACATCTTATATGCAAAAATACTTCCATCGTTAGTTTCGATTTTTAATGATTCATTCGGTACTTGTTCGATGATTGTACCTCTGATGACGCTCCCATTTTTCAGATAAACAACTTCTTGTAATCCTTGTGCTAATCCCAAAGCAAAACACCCAAAAATCATGAGCATGGTAAAAACAACTTTTTTCATTCTCTAATATTTTTAATTGTTATTCTACAAAACTATTTTAAATGTGTTGGCGGAATTAAATTGGTAAAAAATTCATGAGTAGAAAGTTGAGTATATTGCTGATATTTGAAAATTTTAAGGCATTCAAACTTTTAATGGACAAATATCGTATGCACAACCTACATGCAATAGTAGCAATATTTCTTAACATATGCAAGCAAGCCGTCGACAATTTAGTCAATGAATCCAAAAATGTTCCAAGAAAAGGAGTTATCCATTCCTTTGACCTTACCAAGACCAGTGTCCACGATATCCATCTCCTGAAGAATGTGAAGGTGGATTATAGTAATTGCACACTCATGACAAAGGATATATAAAGTTCACAGGTGCTTGCTAGATATATTTGAAACATCCGACATTAGGTTGGGAGTACCATACCTGGGCAACCAGAAAGAAAAGAAACCGACCTGTCCGGCTTTTGCCAAAGCAAGAAAGAAAATTTAGACTCTTTTCTCGCAACTCTGCAACCGGTTTATGATTACAAGAATTTATGCGAAAGATACAGACGGATTGTTTGCCTGGATTATCGGGAAGATTAGCGCACTTACAATCCTTCAGTATGTCAACTACAAAATCAAATATGCGCTTTTTTAATTTCGCCAACGAGTTGTTTTAAATTAATGAATCAGTCTAAACAGTGGTAAGTTATAAAAAAGATTTTAGATCCGTAAAAAAGGGAACTAGAACATTCGCCTAAAGAGATAATGAACGCCATTCTTTATGTCAACAGGAGCGGCGCCAGTGGCGTATGCTTCCCTCGGACTTCGTTCCCTAGCAAGACCGTCTATTACCACTTCAGTAAATGGAAGCTTGAAGGCGTGTTTGAAGAGAAGATGAATACCTTGCACTCATCCGTAAACAAGCGGGACGGTAGAAAAGTCCAAGCCTCTGCATCATGGATTCCATGAGTGTAAGACCTCCCACCATGTTGATTTTGACCGTGGTATAGACGGAAACAAGAAAATCAAGAGGCGGAAGGAACACATCATTGTCGACACACTTGGCCTTCCGTTAGCCGTCGCAAGCCTCACCTTTTCCAACAATGATAGAAACCGACTCTGTGCTACACCCAGCCATTCCAACTTTCGGTTAATATTTCAATGTTTCAGTCTTACCGACCCAAGATTGCATAACTTTATTGTCTTGATTATAGAAGCTCGTATAAGAGATTTCACGTACCTAGTGGATAATAAAAGTCCGAAGCATTGCCTTGCTCCGGACTTTCCACACACGCGTGTATATTTACATATTAAATCACTAAATCACGCTTGAAATATCGAATTTGGCAAATTCAAGATCGTTTGCAGCCTTGTCACGTAAAGAACTGTCTTTATTTACAGCCTGTTCAAGATTTGAAACAACCATTTGCTCATTGTTGGTGCGTGCTCCAAGCACAGCCATCAAGTAATAAGTAGTGCCATCAGGTTCAGGAATAGAAGCAAGAGTGGCGCGAGCTTTGCTGTAATCTTTAGTAAGAATTTGAGCAAGAGCAGCATTATTGCTCTTAGAATCGCCAAATGCGTTAACTGCGGCAGTATAATCGCCACGTTTCAAATAGTAAACGCCAAGAGCTTCATTAAGTCCTTCAGCACCGGCAGCATTGCCAAGCTTCTCATTAGCAGTATCATAATCACCATCGATAATGTCACACAATGCCAAGTTCATGAGTGTTTCCGAGCTATTGGGAGCAAGGTTTGCAGCCTTGTTGAAATTGCTCTTTGCCTCGCTGTAGTCACCTGCAATATATTGACACATACCAAGGTTGTTATATCCACGATAGTCGTTTGGATAATATTTTGTGCAAGCAGTGTATATCTCGATACGCTTATTGTTGTCATCGGTGAGAGAGCCGCAATAAAGCAGTTCTTCAACCGTAAGCGAACTCGGATCATTTTCAAATGCAGCCATGATTTCTTCATCACTCTTGCCTATAACATTAATTGATGCCGTGAGGCGAGAACGACGCAATTGCGGCAAAATATCTTCAGCAAGTTGTTCATACGCTGCCGATAGATTGCGTATTTCCTGTTCGCGTTGCTCGGGATCGTTATACATTGACAAGACACTTAGTATAAGTTCCTTATCCTGTATGTCACTTACAGAAACCAATTCTTTAAAGCCTTCCCAGTCCTCAGCAGTAAAATCGGCTGTCAACTCACCAAATTCCTTGATTTCGTTGTCCTTGAACGACTTGTCAAGATACTTACGTGTGCTTTCCTCACGCTTGCCTGCAAGGCGTTCGTTAAAGTCATATTTGCCATCAGGAGAAGCATACGACTGAATATTTACCTCCTCTATTTCCAAGCGATCGTTACCCTGTGCATTGACAAGAGCAGCATTGAAGTCAGCTATTTGCTGCGACTGAATTTCACTCTTTCTCACATCAGCTTGATTGATGAGGAACTTTATTTCGGCATTATACTTCTCATTGATTATACGCTGGAAATTATCAGGAGTCGTGGCGGGAGTTACCGTTGCAGCATCGGCAAAAGTAGAAGTTGCTATCACGCCATCAGCAACCTTGATGCGCGGTAAGGTATAACTCTTGCTGCCTTGTTGAACTTGAAAGTCAAGCACCAATTCCGACTTAATCATTTCTGGCACGTAATCAAACGACACCGGCACAGTTACTGTTCCGCCATTGTCATAAGAAACCGTCTGACCGTTTCCATTGACATTTTCACCTATGAACTTATAGGCTACCGATGGAGTTTCGGTGTCACCGTAAACCAAATATGGCGTAACTGTGACTTCTGCGTTTTTTACAAAGAATTTTTTAGGGATTTGTCCCGTTACAGTAGCAGGCACCTTTCCCGCCACAGCTTCCAGCGGCGACGGATTTACCGTGAAATACTCGGCACTAATCTCACTTAGCTTTTTATTACAGCTTGTCAGAGCTAAAGTACCACCTACCAAGATTGATAAGAATAATTTGCTATTCATAATGTGTAAAATTATTATGTGGCTAAATAATAAGTTGGCATTATAACCATTCACGGCATAAAGTTACACCAAATATGTAAAACCAGCCGTGTATTAACACAAATTAGCATTAAACCTTTAAATCTGCCCCATGCAGACTGAAACAGATTTTAACAGCAATACTTGCAAGAAAACGTGCCAAGCATCTGCCGCACGCCATCATGGCAACACAACAATTCAGATTACAAAAATAGCATTTTTAACGAAACTAAAAAAGGAAAATGTACTATTATTAGCAAATAATTCAAAAAAAATTTGACAATCGGTCTTAACGATTGTAATTTTGCGACAGATTTCGGTGTATTTTTCTGATTCCATTCTGGGACACAAGCAATAATGAGCAGTTCGGTTAAGAAATCGAAAATATCATATGTAAACACAAATGCCACATCTATTGTAAGTGTGGCACTTGTATTGTTATTGCTTGGCATAGGAGCTATACTCGGACTGTTTGCACATAGTGCCACTGAGCGGATACAAGCCAGCATTGGTTTCGACGTATCGATGTCGGACACCGCAAGCGCCATCGAAGTACTGGCAATGAAAAGAACGCTGTCGGCGGCTCCATACACTGCAAGTGTAAAATATATATCAAAAGAAGAAGCCCTGCTTTATTGGCAACAAGAAACGGGCGAAGACCTGATGCAGGTATTGGGATTCAACCCGCTCACAGCCGAGTTTGAAGTTCACGTAAAACCTCAATACGCAATCATAGACAGTTTGACCATGATAGAAGCCGCGCTCATGCGCAATCCTGCTGTAGATGTGGTGCAGATTCACAGAGACCAAGTGGAAGCTATTGGCCGCAACATAAGCAGTATAGTTGCAGTGCTCGGTATAGTGGCTCTTATCTTGCTCGCCATATCGTTTGCACTTATAAACAACACTGTCAGGCTCACAGTCTATTCTCGCCGATTCCTAATCTACACGATGAAGCTCGTGGGAGCCACCCCGGGATTTATACGCAGACCTATCATCGTAAGCAATATTTTAAACGGTATAATCGCAGCACTCGTTGCTTCAGCTCTGTTAAGCGCAGGACTATTCTACATCAACAAGATGGAAGGCGGTTGGAGTACGCTAATCTCTCCTGTCGAAGTGTGGTACGTATTCGGCGGGCTGGTCGTTATTGGCGGGGGGCTGTGTTGCATAGGTGCACTGCTTGCCTCAAACAAATATTTGCGCCTTGATTACGATGAACTATTCAAGCAATAAAAAGAATAAAAATAGCAATGAACTCTTACACGAGAAGAAACGAAATGAAATCAAGCGTACAAACAAGCCGAAAGACAGCAGATAGTAGCTTATCCGGTGATAATGGCAAAATCAAGTTTAGCCAGTTTCCTTTGGCCAAAATCAATTTCATAATGATGGCTGCCAGCGGATTACTCATAATAGTGGGGTTCTTGCTCATGCTTGGCGGCTCCAACAGCAGCGAAACATTCAACTACGATATTTTCAGCACACGCCGCATAGTGATAGGGCCTACAATGGCTTTCTTGGGATTCGTAGCTATGGGAGCATCGATTATTTACAAGGCAAAAGACGCAAAAAAATAAATTCGCCTTCTCATTGCACAGTCCATCCATTGCCGTTGATAGCATCATGGATGCGACAAAAAGGAGAATGCAGTAAAAAAACGCGCTAAGAGATATTTATCTCTGACGCTGCAAACAAATATTCATAGTATGGATATCATTCAATCAATTATCATAGCCATTATAGAAGGCTTGACCGAGTTCCTGCCGGTGTCATCCACCGGACATATGATTATTACCCAAGAAATATTGGGAGTGGAGTCAACGACATTTGTCAAAGCGTTCACATTCATCATACAGTTTGGGGCTATACTGTCGGTAGTTTGTCTCTATTGGAAACGTTTTTTCCACCTCACTCCTGTTCCCAAGGGAAAAACGGGTCTTGAGGCATTTTTCATAAAGTATGATTTTTATTGGAAACTGTTTCTCGGTTTCTTGCCGGCAGCCGTATTTGGCTTGCTTCTCAGCGACTTTATCGATGCAATGCTCGAAAACGTAGTTGTTGTCGCAGTGATGCTTGTGCTTGGCGGCATACTTATGCTATTTGTCGACAAATGGTTTGCCAAGAACGAAGGTAAATTCACTCCGATAACCGAACGGCGCTCGATTATGATAGGTCTGTTCCAGTGTATTTCTATGATACCGGGAGTATCCCGTTCTATGGCCACAATCGTAGGAGGCATGCAACAAGGGCTTTCAAGGAAAGATGCTGCCGAATTTTCATTTTTTCTTGCCGTACCAACCATGTTCGCCGCATCGGTTTACAAAATGTGGACACTGATTAGCGAACCGAAATCGATGCAGGAACTCAGCGACAATTGGGTGGTACTTGTCATAGGCATGATAGTAGCATTCATCGTTGCCATGGTTGCCATAAAGTTCTTCATAAATTATGTCACCAAATATGGCTTCAAAGCTTTCGGATGGTATCGAATCATAATTGGCGGAGCTATCATTGGGATGCTGCTATGCGGTGTAAGCCTTGAAATGGTATAAACATGGGCAAGTTGAATCCAATAGAGGGAGAGATATTTGCAGTTGACAAGCCGCTGCGATGGACATCTTTTGACGTAGTGAAGCGCATTCGAGCTAAATTGACCCACCGACTTGGCATGAAAAAAATAAAAGTGGGACATGCCGGCACTCTCGATCCATTGGCTACGGGAGTACTCATAATTTGCACCGGACGCGCCACCAAGCGCATTGATGAGTTACAAGCTCACATAAAAGAATATGTGGCCATATTGTGCTTTGGTGCAACCACTCCGAGCTATGACCTTGAAACAGAGATTGATGCTCGATACGAATGGACTCACATCACACGTGAGCACCTCGAACGTACACTCAAAGAGCAATTCACCGGAATAATTGAACAAGTACCCCCAACGTTCTCGGCATGTAAAGTCGATGGACACAGGGCTTACAAAATGGCTCGCAAAGGGCAAGAAGTAGAACTTAAGCCCAAACAGCTCGTAATCGACGAAATAGAGTTACTCGACTTCGCGATGCCGAAAGCCACTCTACGCATCGTTTGCAGTAAGGGTACATATATCAGGGCTTTAGCCCGCGATATAGGCAAAGCCTTAGGCAGTGGGGCGCACCTTGTGGCACTACAACGTACACGAGTAGGAGACATAAGGCTCGAAAAATGCCACAGCATAGAAGAACTACTCGAAGAACTGCAAACATGCGACATGACCATGCCCGATGAATTGATACAAAACGAAGTAAAAACAAAATAGTTGACAACACACATTCACGACATATGAAACTATCGGAATTTAATTACAACTTGCCCGAAGGGCTTATAGCGAATGAGCCGGCTTTAGTGCGTGATGAATCACGCCTACTCGTTTTGCACCGCAAAACAGGAAAAATCGAACACCGCATTTTCAAGGAAATACTCGACTACTTCGATTCTGGTGACATTTTTGTTTTTAATGACACAAAAGTGTTTCCGGCTCGCCTTTTCGGTAACAAAGAAAAAACAGGAGCCCAAATAGAAGTGTTCTTGCTGCGCGAGCTTAACGAAGAACACAAACTGTGGGATGTGCTTGTGGAACCTGCGCGTAAAATACGCATAGGTAACAAACTTTACTTCGGCCTTGGAGACTCAATGGTTGCAGAAGTAATAGACAACACCACATCGCGAGGCAGAACCCTACGTTTCCTGTATGATGGTCCTCACGACGAATTTAAAGCCAACTTATATGCACTCGGTGAAACACCCCTGCCCGATTACATAAAGCGCCGCCCGACATCCGAAGATGCCGAACGCTATCAATGTATATTTGCCAAGAACGAAGGTGCCGTCGTAGCACCGGCGGCAGGATTGCACTTCAGCCGGGAACTGATGAAACGCATGGAAATAAAAGGCGTAGAATGTGGATTTCTGACGCTGCACTCTGGCCTTGGCAACTACCGTGAAATAGATGTTGAGGATCTCACCAAGCATCGCATGGACTCCGAACAAATGGAAGTCAGCGAAGAGCTTGTAAAACAAGTAAATGAGGCTAAAGACCACGAAAATCGCGTATGCATGATAGGTACATCTACCTTGCGTGCCATAGAAAGCACCGTTGGAATGAACGGCCACATAAAGCCTTATGCAGGGTGGACCAACAAATTCATATTCCCTCCATACGATTTTACCGTGGGCAATGCTCTCGTAAGCAATTTCCATCTCCCTTTCTCAGTGATGCTGATGATGGTTGCTGCATTTGGCGGTTATGAACAAGTAATGCATGCCTACGAGGTGGCAGTGAAAGAAAAATACCGCTTCGGAGCTTACGGAGATGCCATGCTTGTCATCGACTGAAGATATTTTCCACATTTATCACACTAAACAACAGGATTTTTCCGTTATCGAAAAAACAATAAAACAACCAAAAACACAATAATGAGAATCAAACATGCCTGCCTAATTGCATTAATTACTCTGACACTTGCCGGCTGCCACAGTAACAGAGATTTAGTGTACTTCAACGATATAGATAAAAATCCAGAAGTACTCGAAAGCAAATATAAAAAATATGCTGTGAAAGTGAAACCGGCCGACGAGCTGTTGATAACAGTAAGATCGGAAGTGCCAGAAGCCACAGCCATGTACAATATGCCGCAAGTGGATTACGCCCTCAGCAGTGATGCCAGCGTAAATGTCAGCAGCAAGATACTTAGCTATGTTGTCGATGAGGCAGGATGCATCAATTTCCCTGTCGTGGGAAAGGTGGAAGTGGGAGGCCTGACCACAAGTGAAATTACCGACAAGCTGATCGAGCTGATTTCTAAAGATGTCCACAACCCGTATGTGAGAGTACAACTTGCCTCTTTCCGAGTAAATGTACTCGGTGAAGTTGAAGAGCCTGGAGCAATGGAGGTGACCACTGAACGATACTCTGTACTCGATGCGATAAGCGATGCCGGCGACCTGACGCAATATGGTCGTCGAGACAATGTATTGTTGATACGCGAGATAGATGGAAACCGCACCTACCACAGGCTTGACTTGACAAGTAGCGAAACGCTCACTTCGCCATACTTCTACCTGCAACAAAACGATGTAATATATGTAGAGCCCAACGATGTGCGAAAATCCAATTCAGCCTACGATCAAAACAAGAGCTACAAGGTGCAAGTGGCATCGGTTGTAACCAGTGCCATCTCAGTAATAGTTTCTCTAATAATATCCCTCTCGCGGTAAAGCCTTACAAGCCTAACGCCCTGCTTAATGGTCACAGACAATGTTGAGCCGAAATAACATATTCTTTGCACTTTTCTTGCTTGCTCTGCTCATCCAGATAATCGCACCTTCAATATTGCGGTCATTAGATGAGTTGGTGGTGATGTTATTTCTGCTTGTCATTGCATTGGATCTACTAATTAACCGCAATATAAAGCGTTACAAGGCTCTGTTTGTCGTAGAAAGTGTGTTTGTATTCTATTTCTTCTTTACCATATTTTTTCGGCACTTCAATACGCCAATGGCCGCCGCCAACGACTTTATATTACAACAGAAGGCTTTTATCCCATTCCTCATTGCCTATTCCATGACACCTCGACTTACACCGTGGATGCGTTTCACATTGAAAGTTGTGTGCATCATCACTTCGGTGGCATTAGTAGGCGTGTTTTTTTCCGGGATGACAATGGTGATATTCGGGCATGTATATCATTACGGAGTAATTTCAGTTGGGATTTTCATCCTATACCTTTATTGCAGCCTCAACGAAAAAGGCACGGTGTCTTATGAAGATTTGACAATAGCGTTGCTACTACTGTCGGTGGGATTGCTCAGCACACGAGCCAAGTTCTTCGGTGAATATGTCATGGCACTGTTCATGCTGTTTGCCTATCGTCCCGGCATGGTGCGAAACCTCAACTTCAAATATGCAACGGCATTAATCTTGGGTTTTGCATTGGTAATTATGGTATCTTGGACAAAGATAAAATTCTATTACATCACCGGTAATTCCAATACTTTCGACCCGACAATAGCCGCCTCATACGCCCGTCCCATACTGTATGCTACCATGTTGCTCATATTCATGGATTACCCCGTGTTTGGCACGGGGTTGGCATCATTTGCCACACACTCCTCGTCACCGAACGTCAATTATTCGGGCGTTTACAAGCAATACGGCATTGACAGCGTGTGGGGACTGTCGCCAAGGAAAAGCGACTTTATCTCAGATGCCTACTTCCCCGAATTGGCCCAATTCGGACTTGTAGGAGTAGTCCTGTTCATCACATTCTGGGTGTGGATTTACCAGAAACTCCGAATCGCGCTACACTTTGGTCGTACACTTGAATTCGCCATCGGGGTCATCACAATCTGCTTTGCCATGATAGAAAACACATCGGGAGCCACCATCCTTCAATCGGGCGGTTACATACCAATGATGGTACTCGGCATAATAGCAGGCAAATACAGATATATAAGCAAAGAAGAAAAAAAACAAATATTATCAAACGATTATACACAAAACCAAACGACATATGGCAAGAATAACTGACGACTCTATCGACCTGCGGCGGTACATAGCAGCTGCCAAGCGTTACAAGTGGATTTACATTGCAACGTTTGTAGTGATTATGACCGGAGCGATATATTTTTATGCTACACGCGAGCCTAAATACGACATGTATGCAAAATTAATGATTGAGCATGACGACGGAAACAATATGATTGCAGGAATGTCGCAACTGACGCGATTGCTTTCTCTCGGGAATTTCGGTGGAGGCGTATCGGTAGATAACGAGTTGTTCGTACTCCAATCACGCACAGTTTTGAGGCAAACCGTAAAAGAACTGAAATTAAACCAAAAGTATTTCCTCAAAAAAGGATTCATGCACAAACAAACGCTATATGGAGACTCACCACTGCTTATAGTCACTGATGAGCATCGGTTCGATTCAATTCCTAACGGCAATCTGCTCTTCAAAATATCGTTAAAAGAAACCGGTAAAGCCGATGTATCAGTTATTAAAGGCGTGTTTGAAACGATATACGAAGAAAACGATATCGACCTACCTTCTACTCTGACAGTGGAAGGCATCCCGTTCACACTGCTACCAACCGACCATTTTGTAAAAGGTGAGTCTCAGAGGATTAATGTGGCAATATCGAGCATAGATGACACCGTGGAAAAACTTGCGAAAGAGATCAAAGCCGAATCGGCAAGCATGACATCCGATATCATAATTTTAAACTACGAAACACCAAACCTGCAACTGGGCAAAGATGTCTTGAACACATTAATTGCCAAATACAACGACCAACGCCTGATTGGCAAAGACATGAAAGCAGACCGTGGAACAGAATTTATCGACAAGCAACTCGAAACGGTATATTCCGACCTCGTGGCATCAGACACTCAATTGGAAAAATTCAAGTCTGAAAACAAGCTGACCGACATTTCAGCCGAAATGAGCGTATTGCTTGAGTCCTCAAGCAAACTCACCGAGTCGATACTTGAAATGCGGTCACAAGTAATGATGTGCGATCTTATGCTAAAGTATCTGAAATCAGAAGACAGCAAATATTCTATTGTTCCTACAACCAGCAATACAGGAGATGCCGGCAACGAAGTTGTATTACAATATAACGATTTGGTGTTACAACGCATCAAGTTGCAACGCTCGGCTAAACCCGACAACGTAGCACTTGCCGAGGCCACAGCTGCAATCGATGCCATGCGCAACGTAGTGGTAGAAAGCGTCGAACAACAGAAAAAGAACTGTGAAGTTGCATTAGAAACACTCGAGGGGCAATATGCACAATTCACTTCGCGGCTTGACAGTGCGCCCAAGGTGGAACGCGAATTTATAGAAATATCGCGTGAGAACGTCATACAGAACGAATTATATTTGTTGTTGCTCAGCAAAAAAGCCGAATTCCAAATAAATATTTCGGCACTGTCAGTTCCGGGTTTTGTTGTAGATGAAGCCTACCCTATCGAAAATCTTCCGTCAAGAAGTAAAGCGTTTCTGATAGTGGGTCTGCTATTTTCTCTCATACTCCCCTCGCTGTACGTACTGTTCAAATTATGGCGGGACAATTCCGTTTACCGCGAATATGACATGCCTCTTGAAATAAAAAAGAACAGCGATTTTGCAGTGTGCGACGATATGCCATCGCTACGGTCAGCCATCCTCTCAAAGGAAGTGTCAAAGATAATTCCATTACTATATGGCTCGGGAATGCACAAAGATGCTATTATAGAGCTATGCCAACGGATTACAAACACGGGCAAACGTGTGTTGCTCATCGACTTGGACAATATCACAAAAAGCAGCACCCAACTCAGAGATTTAAAAAACTCTACACCTACAAGCCTTACCGAAGAAATAGACTGCATGGGATATGACGGCAACGTGGGTGACATGTTGCTTAACGACCATTTCAAGGCTCTGCTGCAAACATTATCGGAGAAATACGACAAAATCATATTAGCCGCACACTATAGCGAAGATGTTTTCACATCGATAAAAGATATCGATGAAACGGTACAAATATTTTATTTGGCAACCTCAGGCAAAACCAAGCGCAAAGAAGTGTCACATGTCGCCGAATATGCCAACGGGCATCACGTCGTTTTCGGAATAGTCTAAAAAAACAACCGAACGATGCGCATTCTGCAAATAAATAAATACAACTATCTGCGAGGCGGATCTGAGGCCGTATTCTTCAATACCATCAAGATGCTTGAAGAGCACGGGCATGAAGTGGCACGAATGTGCATCTGTCACCCACGCAACGAGCGGTCGCAATGGGAGCGTTACTTTGTCAATGCCCCTGAAATACGCGACATACAAGGTTTTATCGGTAAGTTGCGCAGTGTGCCGCGATTTTTCATGAATCATGATGCAGCAGTCAAAATAGAACAGCTAATCTATGATTTCCACCCCGAGGTGGCACACCTTCACAACATCTTCAATGGCATTTCGCTCTCAATACTGCCAGTGTTGAAACGCCACAACGTACCTGTCGTAATTACGTTACACGACACCCGTTTCATCTGCCCATCGACACAATTCAACTTGCAAGGTGAACAGTGCAACGATTGTCTCGCAAAAACACATGGTTTGCGATGTGGACTGCAAAGATGTTACGAAAACAGCACCGTCAACAGTTGGATGTGTGCCTTGGAAATGCTTCATAAAGATAAATTTTTCCATTATGATGACTATTTAGACCGTTATATATTCGTAAGCCGTAGATATAAAGATTGCCATTCGTTGCGTCACAACTACTTCGACAAGAAAGGTATCGTCTTGTATAACTTTGCTTCAGACATAAACAAAATCAAGCCCAACCCACAAAAAGGCAACTATTTCTTGTTTTACGGCAGAGTGACTGCCGATAAAGGCATCAACACCTTGATCGAAGCCATGCGACAACTGCCTGACTTGCATTTGCACGTAGTAGGTACCGGTCCCTTGCTCGAACAACTAAAATCACAGGGCATCAGCAATGTGGAATTCCTTGGTTACAAAAGCGGAAACGAACTTTTCAATCAAGTCAGGAATGCATCATTCATAATTGTTCCATCTGAGTGGGAAGAAAACAATCCCATGACAGTCATAGAGAGCTATACCCACGGCAAACCGGTGATAGGTTCTGCCATTGGTGGAATACCAGAAATCATCGAACATGGAACAACTGGATACGTATTTCCCGCTTTTGACAAGGATGCTCTTGCCGCCACCATCAGAGAGGCATCCCAAGTATCCGACAACAAATATACAGAAATGTCGCACAGCGCACGAACTTTTGCAGAAAACCATTTCAATCCCGACAAGCACTATGAAGTTTTGATGCACATATACAAAAAGTTACAGCACAAAACAACAAAGTAGTTGCAAAGATGGGGGGAAAATAGTATCTTTGGTTGTTTTTTATACCTGTTTTCAGCAGTCAAACTGATGAGAAATATTTGAATTTAACTGTATGGCAAATAACAAAATACAACAACCTACCGATGCAAGCATAATCTTGACTTATCGCTGTCCCATGCGGTGCAAGATGTGTAACATTTGGCAAAACCCTACAGACAAAAAAAAGGAAATAACTCCCAAGGAACTTGAAATACTACCACGTCTCAAATTCATAAATCTCACGGGTGGGGAGCCTTTTATCCGCGAAGACATCGAAGACATAGTCCGCGTGTGCTACACTAAAACGCAACGCATCGTTATTTCCACCTCGGGATGGTTTGAAGACCGCGTGCTACACCTTGCTGAGCGTTTTCCCAAAATAGGCATCCGCATATCCATCGAGGGGCTCTCACAAAAAAATGACGAATTACGCGGTCATGAAGGAGGATTCGACAAAGGATTGCGCACATTGCTGACACTGAAAGAAATGGGGTTGAAAGACATAGGTTTCGGTTGTACCGTGTCAAACCACAATTCCAAAGACATGCTGTCGCTCTACCTATTGTCAAGATCGCTCGGCATGGAATTTTCCACAGCAGCATTCCACAATTCATATTATTTTCATAAGGACAACAATGTGATAACCAATCGTGACGAGGTGTGCAACAACTTTAGGCAACTCATCGAATGGCAATTGAAAGAAAAGCATCCGAAATCGTGGTTCAGGGCTTTCTTCAATATGGGGCTGATCAATTATATCGAAGGGGGACGACGCATGTTGCCATGCGAGGCCGGAATGATGAATTTCTTCATTGACCCTTATGGTGACGTGTATCCTTGCAATGGGCTTGAAGAACGGTATTGGAAACAAAGCATGGGTAACATACGCCAAGCCGATACTTTTGCCGAAATCTGGGAAAGCCCTCAAGCCGAGGAAGTGAGAGGGAAAGTGCGGTGCTGCCCAAAAAACTGCTGGATGGTAGGTACGGCATCTCCGGTAATGCACAAGTATGTAAGACATCCTGCAACTTGGGCCTTACGCAACAAACTACGCAGCCTGCAAGGCAAACCCGCATGTTTAGACATGAAATGGTATGACGTTGGACAAGACCCGACACAAGGCAATCTCAGGGACAAGCTGTAATATCCTTCCCCACACGACACACAATACTCCACGGTCATGAAAATTGTAGTCACCGGTACACGAGGCATCCCCAACATAATGGGTGGCGTGGAAACACACTGCGAAGAACTGTTTCCGCGCATTGCTGCCATGGGGCATGAGGTGACGGTAATTCGCCGAAGCTGCTACGTTACTGATGACAACCGCATTACTGAATACAAAGGGGTAAAAATTAAAGACTTGTATGCCCCACGCAAGAAAAGCCTTGAGGCTGTCACACACACATTTCTCGCAGTCATTGCCGCCAAACGTATGAAAGCCGACATTTTGCACATCCATGCTGTGGGGCCGGCGATAATGGTGCCGTTTGCACGGCTTTTAGGACAGAAAGTGGTAATGACACACCATGGACCCGACTATGAACGGCAAAAGTGGGGACGAATGGCTCGATGGGTACTAAAGGAAGGTGAGCGCAATGGTGCTCGATACAGCAACGAAGTCATAGCCATTTCGCAGACGATTGCTAACACACTGCAACAAGAATACGGACGACAAGCTCATTTGATTTTCAACGGTGTGCCAACTCCCATCATTTCAGGGAAAACCGATTACATTGCATCACTCGGTTTGGATTCACAACATTACATCGTTGCCGTGGGACGATTTGTGAAAGAAAAGTGTTTCGACCACCTCATCGAGGCATACAGCCTAATGACACCTTGCAACACACGGCTCGTCATTGCAGGTGATGCCGACCATGAAGATGAATATTCACGGTTGCTTAAAGAGAAGGCTCGTGCCAATGGTGTGGTGCTAACCGGTTTTATACGCGGCGAGAAACTGAGCCAATTACTTGCCAACGCGGCACTTTTCGTCCTGCCATCATCACATGAGGGGTTGCCCATCTCTCTGCTCGAGGCAATGAGTTACAACCGTGATGTGCTTGTTAGCGACATACCTGCCAACCGACTGCCCGAATTGAACCCTGCCGACTTCTTTCCGTGCGGCGACATAAAAACATTGAGCCAAGCAATACAAAACAAGTTGCAAAAAAACAACAGTTACCGCCGATACGACCTCCACAATTACGACTGGGACCACATTGCGCAACAGACAGTGGATATATACGAAAGAATCTTAAACAATTCGAAATAATGAACCAAAAAGAGAACGTCATACTGGCTGATTGCGAACGCAAGGAGATACAAAGCTTTGTAGATGGATGCAATGAAGCCACATCCATGGACTTCCACTTGAAGAGTTCGATAGCTAACGGACATGCGGGAATCATACAAAACCTGCGCCGGTATTTCGAATATTTCCTTTTTCCACTTAAAAATCTACGCTACCGAAGACGATATGGCATCATTCTCGGTTGGCAACAATTTTATGCCATCAATTATGCTTTTTTTTGCCGCCTGTTCTGGCTGAAAAAGCAAAACACGCTTGTAGCCCTTAATTTCACGTATAAGCGGAAAAGTGGCATTTTAGGAACCATATATCACAAATACATGAAATTCAGTTGCATGAATAAGTATCTCGACTATTTTCATGTTCCGAGCAACAACTATGTGGCACGCTGCTGTGATGAATTGGGACTTAAGCCTGAGCAATTTATTGTCACTGGTTTCGGAGTCCCCGACACATACGAGGAGATGAAAGGACTTACAGTCGATTTTGGCAGTGAATACACACTTTCAATCGGACGCTCCAACAGGGATTTTGATTTTCTTGTAAATATGTGGCGACAAGATTGCCTGAAAAGCAATAAACTGGTCATTGCAAGTGACGTGTGGAAACCGACAGAAGAATTGCCACCAAACGTTACGTTCCGCAATAACATCAGCTACGAAGAATCATTTGCATGGTTCAACAATTGTTCGCTTTGCATAACACCCATCGATGATGGAAATATATGTTCGGGTGACACGGTGCTACTCACCGCAATGATGTTTGGCAAACCAGTAGCAGTTACATATCCGAGCACACTTGCTGAGATGTATGTCACAGATAACGTCAACGGCCTGTGCCTGCCCAAAGATGCAGCACATGCGGCAGAAATGGTTGCCACATTGCTCAACGACTCCAATCGCATGAACAGGCTAGGAACGGCAGCGAGAAACAGCTTTGAAACAAAACACTCCCGCCGCAGCATGGCACATGCCATATGCAAAATTTTAAATACAGGAAAAGCCTTTTAATTAGGGATATTCAGTAAATGTCCCACTATTATTGCTACAGCAAAATTCCTTATTGTATATTTCAGTTCCATATTTTACTTGCGTTTAAGAATGATTGTTCCACTCCAAACTGTTGATGAACCAGAGCGCTTTTTATCATAGACCGTAATTTTACACGACCTAATGTAACCCAGTATGGTATTCAACTCTAAATCAACTACATCACCACTACCATCTTCTTCACGATATAAATTATTTCCTATCTTTTGTAATATTATTGATTCTGCTTTCTCTCCTTTAGATGGCTTGATTGTCATCCGTACATCCTTATCAGAAAATAAAAGAATAATATATTTGCCCATGATTTCATCTTTTTTTTCCTGAATAGCCTCTTTAGGTATATAATCCGGAGCAATAATATCAGTAACAACAAATGTCTGTTCATTCGTACATGATGAACACGTGAGAATAGCTATAAACCCAAATCGGTCATTAGGATTTCACAGTGTTGTAAGGCAGTGAGAAATCCT
>CAYNBZ010000050.1:0-18000 GCA_964395975.1 uncultured Muribaculaceae bacterium
GTCACACTTACCGCTTCCATAAAACCTTTGGACTCAAAGTGCGTATCCTTGCTTAATTCAGGGTTCATCTTTTCGTCCAGGCTGATATGTATCTCAGTAGAGGTCTGTTCTATGCCAACCATCGAGAAGTAATCCAATATCTGGCCTGGCAGTACTATACTGGCCAGCATGTTCAAATAATCGTTTTCCATACTGCAAAGTAAAAAACTACTCTCTCATCTTACAAATTTATCCCCACTGTTTTTCTACTGATCCCTGAAAAGACGAATACTCGAAGACGGGAGGTGCTACCCGGGCGGTATTCTGAAAGTGGACAACTTTATCAACCACCAGATGGATCCCGACCTGATGTGCCGCATTGGGGAAGAATTTGCACGGCTGTACGCTAACAGCGGGATAAACAAAATCGTCACTATCGAAGCAAGCGGCATTGCACCTGCCATAATGACTGGCGCAGTGATGCATCTGCCGGTAGTATTCGTGAAGAAAAAATGTCCCAAAACGATGGAAAATATGTTGGTCACAACCATACACTCATTCACCAAAGATCGCGACTATACCGTGTGCATAAGTGCCGATTTTCTGACAGCAGCCGACCGGATACTCTTTATCGATGACTTCCTCGCCTATGGTAACGCCGCCAACGGCATCATCGACCTTGCAAAGCAGGCCGGCGCAACCATCGTTGGATTCGGATTTATCATCGAGAAAGCGTTTCAAGACGGCGGCACACAATTGCGTTCAATGGGCTATCGGGTTGAAAGTCTTGCCTGCGTTACCTCGCTTGACAACTGCCATATCACACTGCTATAAGCCATTCATTGGACACAATCAACCTCGCAAGCCGCTCCACTATGGCATGAAAAAGTACTTAATCCTACTCTGCCTGCCATATAAAAAATTCCACTTGGGAAACGGCACAACAGGCACAATTTAAATACAGGAGGACAGATTCCTTACTAAAGGACTAAAATCATTTCCAACAACCAAGCATAACAATGATTTTGCAATCATGGATTGCTTTTTTGTGTAATTTTGTGGCACTTCTTCCGCAATCGGAAAAATGTCACAAAAATTTCACTTTCATATAAGGAATGACAAAAAACAACAGTACATCAAGCCATCTACAGTGCAGAATGGTGGTAGAAGTGATGATTGCCGCAGGAGTACGGCATGCAGTGGTGTCGCCTGGATCACGCAACGCTCCACTAATCATCACCCTTGCCCGTGAAGCACGCATCAAGAAGTGGATCATCACCGATGAGCGCAGCGCGGCATTTGTTGCCGTAGGTATCGCACAACGGTTGCTACAACCTGTCATGATTGTCTGCACATCGGGATCGGCACTATTCAATTATGCTCCTGCTGTAGCCGAAGCCTATTACCGCCACTTACCTATAATAGTGGTGTCTGCCGACCGACCACATGAATGGATTGACCAAAACGACAGTCAAACCATCAGGCAACATATGGCACTTTCCGCAATAGTGAAACAGAGCTACAATCTACCAACACATTGTGACAACGACACCACCATGCAATGGTATGCCAACCGCACAGTCAATGATGCGGCAATAACAGCCACAACTGCTCCATTTGGACCTGTACACATCAATATGCCGCTTGCCGACCCTCTGTGCACAACCGTTACGCTGCCACCGGCAACACGTGTCATAGCATATCCCGACATAAAAAGAGCAATGCCTCGCGATACCATGCGCAAACTTGCCGATGATTTTGCAGCATCGCTCCGTGTGATGATAGTGGTCGGATTCCACCACCCATCACCCATTCTCAATAATTCACTTACACGCCTTGCACGACTCGACAACACTATAGTATTAACCGAAACCATTTCTAATCTGCATGACGACCGTTTCATCTCAGCCATCGACCGTACCATCGGCGCAATGCCAGGTAGCGATGCTGTCAAGTATGCCCCAGACTTACTTATAACCACCGGCGGAGCACTCGTGTCGAAAGTGATAAAAAAATTCCTGCGCCGCAATGCTCCACTACAAGAATGGCGTGTGGACACAGACTACTGCACAATCGATACCATGCAACATCTGACAGTCCGTATCGACATCAATCCGGAACATTTTTTCGAGCAGTTGTTAGAATACCTGACACCCAAGTTCCCACCTCAACAGTCGGAATATGCCCACCTGTGGCACTCCCTTGCCAATGAAGCTGCAAAGTGGCATGGCGATTACATAGAAGCGGCACCTTGGTGCGACCTTAAAGCATTTTCCATCATCCTACCATCGATACCTGCCGGCTATACCCTGCATTTGTCCAACGGCACCTGCATTCGATATGCACAGTTATTTGGCTCTCCCACTGCACGACCATGCTACTGCAACCGTGGTACATCTGGTATCGATGGTAGCACATCAACCACACTCGGGACATCACTCGCCTCTCCCGATGGCGAAACCGCACTGCTTGTCACCGGCGACATGAGTTTCGGCTATGACCTTGCCGGAATCACATCACAATACAATTCGGCACGGTTTAAGATAATCGTCATGTGCAACGGTGGCGGCAACATTTTCAGATTTCTCAACGGCACATCGGCACTGCCCGAACTCGAAGAATATTTCGAAGTGAATCGCACCATGCCAACAAAAGCCATTGCCTGCGCATTTGGATTCTCATACTTCGAGGCACACGATGAGAAGACATTATTACCAGCTCTCAAAAAATTTTATGAATGCCCACACCAAGCCATCCTTGCCGTCCATACCCCCACACAGGAAAATGCCACCGTGCTACGCCACTATTTCAGGATGTAACCCATCTTCTCTTCCGATTTATCTTGCCCTGTACAATTTGTAAACACCCAACACCGTTAATATGATATGATAAAGCATAAAACAATGGCATTTCGAATTTCCATTATCACGATACTTACAGCAATGATGGACATACAAGCCTACGCACAAGGCATAATAGGCAGTATAAAAATACATCCCATGTTTGGGAACTCGGTCACGAAAATCATCGACACCGGATCAATGGTATATTACTTGTCCGACAACACCCTTTTCAGCTATGACAAGGACAATGACGAAAGCGACAGCTACTCGCGCAACAATCGTCTTAACGACAGTGCAATACAGAACATATACTACAATTATGACCAAAACTATCTGGTGGTTGTATATCAAAATTCAAATATCGACATTTTGACCGATGATGGTTCGACGATAAGCATGCCCGATATTTACAATGCCGAGCTACAGACGACACCAACCATCAATGATGTCACATTTGCCGAAGGGCGCATATTGGTAGCCACCAATTTTGGATATGTCACATTCAACGACGAACGCTTCGAAGTGGAATTTTCACGTAACTTCGGCATCGATGTTTACTCGGCTGCAGCTACTGACAATTATTTGTGGGTAAATGCCGACTCCCTATACTATTGCAGTCTTGACAATCCGGCAAGGACACTCACCGATATGACAGCCACATCATTGCATGAAAGTGCCACCTTATATCCAGCTACGGGTGACACAATCCTGTTTGCCGGCGGATGGTTTTATCGTCCCTCTATCGATGCTTACGGCTATTACCACATAGGTTTAATATCCCAAGAAACGGTAACTACGCTCCAACCGACACAAAACGGATTTCTAAGCGTAAGCAACAACCGTAGCACGCTCAAATACTTAGACACAAAAGGAAACACCACCGCAACATACTCTCTGCCATCCGAAATGAGCCAGTCGTTGGTATCATCAAGGGAAGACGAAGGACAACTGTGGGAGCTAAGCAGCGAAGGAATCCGGCACATCCAGCTCACCACAACAGGGGGGATGACAGTGCTGTCTGATTTTTACCATCCGAATGCATCGACTGTCATGCAGCCATATAACCTCGCATTCAACAGCTCCACCGGGACTCTGCTCGTTAGCAACAGCGGACAAAACAACATCAGTTCAAGCTACAAAGCCGCAACACGCATAAGCACACTTGACGATGGATGGTGGAATGATGCACTGCCTTCAGACATACCATTTACAAACAGCGAATCGAACGAAACATTAATTGATATATACCGTCCCATATTCAGTCCATACGATAGCGAAACATATTTTGTTGGCACTCGGTATGAAGGAGCCTACCAAATAAAAGGAACCGAAGTGGTGGTTAAATATGATGATTCCAATAGTCCAATAGAACGTTACACCAGCCTTGAAACTATCATGTGTGTGCCATCCATACAATTCGATGCTTCTGGCAACTTATGGCTGTTGAACGTATATGCCACTACACCTTCTTTACTAGTACTGCCAAGCAACCGTGTTCAAAGTTCATCTGTCACGACCTCTGATTGGACAAGGGTAAACATGACATTGCCGTCAGACATTTCATTCAGAGCACAACTGTTTATAACGCAAAATTCCGACATCAAAATTGTAGCCGACGGAAATTATGGAGGGAGCCTTTACTTCTTATATGACAATGGCGACCCATCATCGACATCGATACAATCTATCTCTTACGCACCCGGACAACTTTACGATCAAGACGGGAGCGGATATTCATGGAATTATCTTAACTGCCTCGTTGAAGATGACAACGGAACAGTGTGGCTCGGATCGAACAACGGTATAATAACATTCAATCCCGCCAATGCATTCAATTCAAACTTCTCGGCGACCCTTCCTCGCATTTCGCGTGACGATGGCACCAATTATGCCGACAACCTACTTGATGGCACAACTGTATATGCAATTGCTGTCGATGCCAGCAACCGCAAATGGATCGGTACTGAAAGTAACGGCCTATATCTTGTCAATTCAGATGGTAGCGAAGTCATCAAGCACTACACGACCGACAACAGTGTACTCCCTAGCAACATTATCTACTCGGTGTACTGTGCGACCAATTCCAACTCGGTGTTTGCTGGCACTGCCAATGGTGTGGTAGAAATTTACAGCGATGCATCGCAACCAAGTTCTAATTTCAACAACGTATATGCTTATCCCAATCCCGTAAGACCCAGCTACTCAGGAGACATTACAATCGTCGGACTAATGGAAAATTCATTGGTCAAAATAGTCGACTCCTCAGGTAATGTGGTACGTTCGTTGCAATCATTGGGAGGTACTGCAATATGGGATGGCTGCAATTATGCAGGAAAAAGAGTTAAGACAGGGGTATATTTTGTACTTGCCTCTCAAAGCGATGGCAGTTCTAACAGCGGCAAAGTAGTTACAAAAATACTGTTCATCAACTAAATCCCCCTTACATATACTGCCTTTTTTGCTTGCCGGCAACACACGGAACAGTGTTACAAATCCCATACGCAGGATTTGTATTGTCATACATTTCATGTTCATTCAAAACACAAGTAACCCCGATTTATGCATTATATCGAAGCATAACCAGGGTTCTTGTTAAATCTCCTCCAAGAAAAAAGTGAAACAATTTTTACTCGGTAACAAGAATAAGAGCTGTATGAGGTGCAACCGATACTTCTCCTCCCTTGCATGTTCCTAGACCGTTCATGTCAATTTTGCCATCTTGCGCCACTATAGTCCATTTCCCTTTTTTGATTTTAACCGTCTGGAACTCATTCGCACCGTTGAACACGAGTTTTATCTCTTTCCAAGTATCACCGCCAGCATTATCAGTAATTGAATAGGAAACAAGATTATCCGCTTTAACATCGTCAAATTTTATATGCTTTGCGATAGCCTCAGCAGTAGTCAGGCGAAAAGCAGGGTGCGCTTTACGCATAGCGATAAGGTTGCGATAATAATCAAACAAATCGCGATACTGAACTTTCTGATTCCAATCGATAGCATTAATGCTGTCGGGCGAACAAAAACTGTTATGCACATGCTGCTTGCTACGGAACACCTCTTCACCAGCAAACATGAAAGGCGTACCCTGTGAAGTGAAAATGATGGTTTGTGCCAACTTCGCAGCACTGATGCGGTCTTCCTCAGTGCTGCCTGCCATAGATATGTCGAGCTTATCGGTCAAGCACAAGTCATCGTGGCAAGATACATAATTGATTATCTGCTGTGGCGAAGTGGCATACGGAAACTTGGCATTATTACCCTTGCTGTAATCAACTTGCGGATGAGCCGTTGAAGCTACTATGCCTATTTTTACCGTTTCTTCGTTACCGAGTTTGCCCGAAACAAAACCACGATCGGCTTCATCCGAATAATGCCCCTTTACCGCATCGCGTATGTCATCGCTGAACACCGCAATATCCTTCATCTTTGCCACATTCACCTTCAAAGCCTGCTGCTCTACCGGCAGTGGAGAACTCCCTGCCATCCACCCCTCACCATAAATAAATGCCGACGGATTGATTGTTTTTATGGCTGCAGCGGCTTGCGACATCGTTTCTATGTCATGGATTGCCATCAGGTCGAAGCGAAAACCGTCGATGTGATACTCCTTCACCCAATATTTCACCGAATTGATAATAAAGTTGCGCATTTGCTGGCGATCACTGGCAGTTTCGTTTCCGCAAGCTGATGCATCAGAATACGTTCCATCAGTACGCTGACGGTAATAATAACCCGGAGCAGTAAGTTCAAAATTCGACCCTTCGGTTATGCCTGTATGATTATATACCACATCCATCACCACACCGATACCGGCATCATGCAAGGCTTTTATCATTTGCTTCATTTCTCGTATGCGGCAATACGGATCGGCAGGATTGGTTGAATAAGAACCATCAGGGACATTATAATTTATAGGATCATAGCCCCAATTATATATATTCGACGGAAGCTGCGTTTCATCCACGCTCATGTAGTCAAACGATGGTAGAATATGCACGTGCGTTATACCCAACTCTTTTAAATGATCGATACCGGTCGACTGTCCATTGAGCGATACAGTACCCTCTTCGAGCATTGCTACAAATTTCCCCTTGTTGGTAATACCCGAATTTTTATGCATCGAAAAATCACGATGATGCATCTCATATAAAATGACATCAGTCGTACTTTGCACCTGCGGACCGCTATCATTACCCCATCCCTCTGGATTGGTCTTGGAAAAATCAATGATTGCAGCACGCCTGCCATTTACACCTACAGCCTTTGCCCATACTCCTGGAGTTTCATCGAGCCACTTGCCGTCAATTTTTATTTGGAATGTGTAAAAATGATTCATCCAGTCATCGGTAGATGTGGCACGCCATGTACCGGTTGCAGCATCGTTGTCGAGCAAAAAAGTCGTCACGAGATTATTACCCTGTCCATGCTTATAGATATTGACACGAACACTATCGGCCATGGGAGACCACAAGCAAAAATGATATCCCTGACGGTCTATCGAAAGCTCGAGATCCTCGCCATCATATGTGGGATAGGTTGAAAACTTTTCCATTTGTGATTCGGTTACAATGTTTTGAGCTTGCATTGCCACAGGAGCAGCCGCAATAGGCAACAACGCCAAAGATGCTGTGCAAGCCTTCAAAGCAGTTTTTATCATGTCTGTTTTTATGAAATAAGTGAAACAATAAGTTGCCGTTAAATTTTGAGAACGGAAAAAATTCGTAAAATGCAGGTTTATGTCATTATACCAATGTGTCTCAGCACAATTACCACGCATATATGAATCACATAGGCCTACTGTACAAAGATACAAACATTTCCAACAAAACCAAACGGCTAAATAAGAAAAATACCATAGAAAGCAGCTGTAATTAATACTAACTGACATTTGCTTTACTTTCTATGGTACAAATTAAAATCTCTTTCAGTATGACTCAATTATTCTTGATCATACCACTTGCTGTACATAAGATAGTTATGTGCTATCTTAACATTTATTTCCCGATTTTGTGCAGGATCAACCATCTTAATGAACCGAGCCGGCACTCCACCCCACATTTCGTTAGGACCTATCTTTGTCTTGCCAGTCACAACACTGCCGGCAGCAACGATAGCTCCTTCACCTACTTCGGCATGGTCAAGCAATATGCTTCCCATACCGATTAGCGCGAAATCATGCACCTTTGCTCCATGTATCGTCACATTGTGACCTATCGACACATCATCACCTATCTCAATGGTCGATTTTTCATAAAGAGTGTGCAGAACAGTGCCATCTTGTATGTTAACACGGTTACCGATGGTGATAGTGTTGACATCACCTCGCAATACAGCATTAAACCACACACTGCATTCGTCACCCATCGTCACATCTCCTATTATCGTCGCATTGTCGGCAAGGAAACAGTCCCTACCCATCTTCGGAGTATATCCCCTTACGCTTTTTATCAGTGCCATACGCTATAACTCCTTGGTCTTTTCAGCAAGCCACTGCTTCTCAATATCATTCAAATATGGCGAGAGGCGATCAAATACATGCTTATGATAATTGTTTACTTGATTAATCTCTTGTTCAGTAAGCATCGTAGTATCGATTAACGAACTGTCATAAGGGAACAACGTCAACACCTCAAACTTATAAAAATCCCCGAACTCTTTGGATTTCTCTCCCTCAACCGTCAATACCAAGTTTTCGATGCGTATGCCATATTTACCAGCCTTGTAAACACCGGGTTCGTCACTCGTTATCATACCAGGACGCAGCGTCGTGGGATTTTCATTGAGCCGTATATTTTGCGGTCCTTCATGCACAGCAAGGAAATGTCCCACACCATGCCCGGTGCCATGCAAATAACTCATGCCCTCTTCCCACAAATATATGCGTGCAAGCGCATCAAGTTGGGATCCGCGAGTATCTACGGGGAACTGAGCACGCGCCAAAGCCAGATGTCCCTTAAGCACAAGCGTGTAATCGTGAATCTCATCAGCGGTGGGATTGCCAAGCGAAATTGTACGAGTAATGTCGGTAGTCCCATCAAGATACTGTGCACCACTGTCTATCAGCAACAGTCCATCTGCTTTGAGTGTCGATGCACTCTCCTTACTTGCCGAATAATGCACAATGGCACCATGCTCTTTATAACCGGCTATCATGCCAAAACTGTCGCCACGATACAACTCGCTTTTGCCTCGGAATTCCATGCCCTTATCCCACACATCAAGTTCAGTGTACTTCCCTGTAGCTGCATTTTCTTCAATCCACATAAACAGACGTACAAGAGCTACACCGTCGCGTTCCATCGCCTTGCGTGTTCCCGCAAGCTGCACATCATTTTTCACAGCCTTCAACATTGCAACAGGCGACGCAGCGTACACTTTCATGCAATCAAGCACACGTCCAAGGGTGTCGCTCACACGATATGGATCGAGCAAGATAGTTTCGTGCGTGCTTAAACGATTCAGATAATCTTTCACCTCATCATACGGTTTCACCTTTACACCAATCTCTTTAAGATAGTCACGCACCCCTTCATCCAATTTCACCTCATCGACAAACAACACACACTCCTTACTCGAAAGGTATAGATATGAAATAAACACCGGCGTGAAAGCCACATCTTCGCCGCGCAAGTTAAGTGTCCATGCAATCTCATCGAGTGATGGCATAAAAATCGAGTCCGCACCTTTCTTTTCGACTTCAGCAAGCACTCTGCCGATTTTGCTCAATGCACTTTCTCCAGCATATTTCTCTTCGTGAATGTATATTTTACCTATAGGACGCGACGGACGCCCATCGGTCCATATTCGGTCGGCAATGTCAAAATCAGAAGCAAAGCGCAACCCGTTACGCCCGCACATCTCTTCAAGTTCAGCCGCCTTGGCTATGGAGAACAGATAGCCATCTACTGCAAGCACTGTCCCATCAGGCATGTTATCAGCAAGCCATTCATTGATAGATGCATCACCCGCGACATCTTCCTTGTGCATGTCGAATCCCGAATCTTCAAGCTCGACTGCCGCCTGCAAGAAGTAGCGCGAGTCAGTCCACAACCCCGCTTTATCCAATGTTACCACTGCCGTACCATTGCTGCCTGTAAATCCGCTCACCCAATTACGTAATTTCCAATGGTCGCTCACATATTCACTTTGATGAGGATCGGTACCGGGAATTATTACCGCCCCTACTCCGAGACGACGCATTTCAGCGCGCAACGCCTCAAGATTTTTTACCGTTTCTTTACTCATTTGTAATTTTAATATCGTTGTTTAACCACACTATCTAATTCCTATATTGCCACAGCTATTACTCTCTGCCTTACATTATCCAATTACACACAGCAACAGCAATCCACAAAATCAATAGTGTTCCACAAACTTACTAAATATTTCCCGATAATTCGGCACACACATTATCAAATATTCAAGTCACACACCAAAATTGACAAATAAAAAACATGGTTGCAATAAGTACCCTATTCATATCAATACATTTTTAGCTATTCTTTTTGCCCATACCCATGCCTTTCACTATTTTTGCAAAAATTTTCACATAACAATTCATGGAAAAAGAATATAAATATTTAGAAGATAACATTTGTAAGGTAATCGGAGTGATTGGAGGCGTGAGTTGGGCATCATCCGACACATATTATCGCCGCATGAACGAAGTGATGCGCGACCGATATGGTTCGCTCTATTCGGCCAACGTGCTGATGTATTCAATTCCGTTTCATAGTTTCGCAGCTCAAGAACGCCTTGCTGCAGCAGGTGACTGGACGATGATGACATCTATGATGGTTGATGCCGCAATGCGCCTTAAAGCCGGTGGCGCACAAGTAATTGTCATTGCATCCAACACACTCAATTCACTTGCTTCTGTGATAGAAGAACAAGTAGGAGTCAAAGTGCTGAACATAATAGAGATTGTAGGGAAAAAAATCATTGAAACAGGCTTAAAAAAAGTTATATTGCTCGGAACCAAGCATACGATGGAAAATGAATTTTACCGTCCTACACTCGAAAAGAAATTCGGTCTTGAAGTGCTTGTGCCAAATCTCGATGAGCGCAATTATATAAATGATGTGATTTTTGATGAATTGTGCAACGACATAATAAAAGAAGAATCACGCAAAGGATACACTAACATCATTAACCGTCTAAAACAAGAAGGTGGCGAGGGTGTTATATTAGGATGCACCGAAATCCCATTGCTCATAAGCAATAAAGATGTCGATATTCCTATATTCGACACTACCGAACTACATGCTGTTGCAGCAATCGACTATGCTACACAGAAATAATTCCTAACTTTATGCAGGGCTATAATATTTTTCTTTGATTAATTCAAAATAAATTGAAGAAAAAGGATAACGTGAAATCACTGCGTTAGAAAACAGCAGGCAGCACTTGCCTGCTTGTGTTCAGCGACTATGGTTTCAGGGAACGCAACCATTGTTTCTATGGTAGCCACAAAATGGAGCTATACGTTCACAACACAACTTCTGCTCACACATTTTCATGCATAATGTAGCGTATCTTTTGCGGATTATCTTTGACTTATTCATTGATGTCTGGACAACATAAAGATGTTTACTTTTATTTTCCCATCTATACACCAGAATAAACGCATCTAAATTTTGCAGAATGGATTTTATGTGGTACCTTTAAAAGCACAAACGTATGAACAGTCCACTGCTCTTTTTCTGAATTGACTGAGCCGTGTATTGAGCATACCAAAATCCATTTGCCGGAAGACATTCCGTTTGAAATAAATTCAAATCATTAAATCTTATGAAACATCATTTTACATTCAAGGCAGGATTATCCATATTGTGCTTCCTGCTGGTAGTGTGCACCGCTACTGCCAAACGCTACAATCTGACATCGCCCGACGGAAAACTGTCCATCTGCGTGGAAACCGGAGAGCAACTGACGTGGAGCATTGTCCACGATGGTACACCTGTATTACAACCCTCGGCATTGGCCCTGTATTGCACCGACGACAACCAGAACACTTTCATCTTCGGACAAAATGTAAAAGTATCCAAAGCTACACACAACACCGTGAACGACCGTTTTGCCACTCCTTTTTACAAAAAAGCCGAAGTAGAAGACCATTACAACATGCTTACATTAGCCTGCCGTGACGGATACGACGTAGAAATCCGCGCCTACAACGATGGTGCAGCCTACCGCTTTGTAAGCAAGCGTGAAACTCCGTTTATCGTGACCAACGAAACGGTCGAATTCCGCTTCGATAAAGACTATCCGGCTTTCGTTCCCTATGTAAACGACAACCGTAGCGGCGAGCGTTATTGCTACTCTTTCGAATCGTATTATGATGAGGTGAAACTATCGGCAGTCTATGCCGACTCCCTGACGATTACTCCCCTCATGGTATGCTTGGACGGGGGCAAGAAGGCTGTAATCATGGAAGCCGGACTGAGTAATTACCCGGGTATGTTCCTGCTGAAAGACAACGATACAAACTACGGACTGAAAGCCGAATTCCCGCCTTATCCCTTGGAAGAAGTGGTAGGAGGTCATAACCGGTTGAACCTGATTCCCACACAACGTGCCGATTATATTTACCGCCCCAACGGCAGCACCGATGGGCAACGCAGCTTCCCCTGGCGTGTCGTACTGGTTTCTACGTCAGATGGCCAGTTGGCAAACAACGACATGGTGCAACGCCTCTCGCCAGCCTGCCGCATCGACGACACTTCGTGGATAAAGCCCGGCAAAGTGGCATGGGACTGGTGGAATGCCTGCACCCTGACCGGTGTGGACTTCAAGAGTGGCATGAACACGCCGACCTACAAGGCTTACATGGATTTTGCCGCAGCCAATCGGTTGGAGTACATCATCATAGACGATGGATGGAGTGGCACCGAGTCACTGCTCGAAGGTCTGAATCCCGACATCGACCTGCAAGAACTCGTGGCATACGGGCAACAAAAGGGCGTAGGTATCATCTTATGGGCAAGCTGGCGCAACCTGACCCAAGGAACCGTGGACTGTACGGGTACGGAGGAGATTTTCCGCCATTATGCCGGCATGGGCATCAAGGGCTTCAAAGTGGATTTCTTCGACCGGGACGACCAGATAGTCATCGCTTCGGTGGAACGGATGGCCGACTACGCCGCACGCTATCACCTATTATTAGACTTGCATGGACTTAAACCTTATGGTATACAACGCACATACCCAAACATCGTGAACTTCGAGGGAGTGAAAGGACTGGAAAACGCCAAATGGGAACCCATCGTAGACGAGATGCCGGTACATGACTTCCCACGTTACGACGTCACCATCCCTTACTTGCGTATGTTGGCCGGACCATTGGACTATACTCCGGGAGCCATGCGTAATGCCATCCGCAGCGAATTCCGTACCAGTAACGACCGACCCATGAGCATGGGGACGCGAGTGCACCAAATGGCGATGTACATCGTGTATGAAGCACCGCTGCAGATGCTGGCCGACAGCCCCAGCCGCTACCTAAAGGAACAGGAATGCACCGATTTCATTGCCAAAGTGCCTACGATATTTGATGAAACCATAGTGTTAGAGGGAGAAGTGGGCGAATATATTGCCATGGCACGCCGCAAAGGTGACACATGGTACGTTGCAGCCATGACCAACTGGACACCACGGACGCTTGCTATCGACCTTTCTTTCCTGGGTGAAGGCAGCTACCGAACCGAAATCTTTGCAGACGGGATAAATGCCGACCGCGAAGCCACCGATTACAATAAGCAGACAAGTACCGTGTCGTCATCCGATCATATAGACATCAGCATGGCATCCGGCGGTGGATGGGCTGCCCGCATAGAGCGCAAATAGCAACTCGACATGGTTATGTGCCACTGACAGAGAAAGTGACGAAAGACAATAAGACGTTCATCCAATTTTTAGAAACTGAGGAACTGTTTTAAATTAATCAAAGGAAAATCAAAACAACTTCCTAGAACTCATTTAGAATATCACAACAATGGTCGGGAGCAAGGCAAAGCCAATTGGCCATCTACCATGCACCCGACCATTTTTATGCCTTTCATTAGCAATATTAACATTAATTAAACAGCATAGTAGAATAAAACAACCTGTTTGTGTGTTAATTATTTGGAATTTCCATTTATTTCTATGTAATTAATAATAAATGGATTAAATTTGCGCAGAATTTAATTCATTATTCTACAAATCCAAAAACAACAACACAATGCAAAAACCTACAAAATTCCTCTACAAGGTACTGCTGTGTGCTGCCATAATAAGCGCGACAACCGCTTCGGCAAAAAGCACACTCGACAAAGCAACGATAGAGAAACTTAAGGGCAACCCAAGTTTCATTACTATGCCTAAAACATCAAATTCTGCATTCTCGACTCAAAGCAAATTCTTAGCAACACCAAAGGCCGTTACTAATGAACCAACCTCTATCGGCACTGTTTCATCATGGGGTATACTCAACGGACCGGATGGTAACGAGTGGTTGTACACACAAGAATTCACTTCACGTGGTTCGTATGACTACGCCTCATCAACAATTACCATATATAATTATGAAAATGAACAAGTAGGAGAAGTTACTGTTACGATACCGGAAGACGAGTATGTGAATGACATACAAGTATTCGGCTACGTCACAAACAACTTCTTCGACAGTAATTCAAGCACATATGAAATAACAGTCTATATCAACAATGTGATAAACAATACCATACATGGTCGTATCGAAGTTTACACCCTTTCAGATGGATCCAAAATAGCCTCATACGATGGAACTGCCGGCTTGTTTTATACAAATACTGTCAATTATACAACCTACAAACGCTACTTGATAGTACACGAAACCACTGATGATGATGGTGAAGAAATAACAAATATCGATGTCATTGCTCCGGCTTCGTATCAAAACGATTATACACCTTCGGTGGAACACACGTTCACCATCCCGACAGAAAACCTCATTTACAGTGATGGTCAATACGCCAACATGTACTTTATCGATGACCAACCATATTTCGTTATTTCGCAATATGAACAACCGTACATGGAATATGGCGACAATTACGACATGTCTGCTACTCCCGACAACAACTACGTTATTGCCGTTTACGACAGTGACTTTGAAGAAGTTGCAACTTTGCGAGTTCCAGTCACCCAAAATAGCGACGCGCTTTTCACTTTCTACACATTTGGCTACTTCTCAAACGACGACTTGAACCGTGGTACCTATAGCAATGACGATCAATTAAACTTCATTGTTTCGAGATATGACTACACGCTTTCAAGCGATGGCTATCTTTACAGCTTCGATGTTTACAACGAAGACGGAGAATTGATAATCACTATCGGAGAAGACATTTACCAATGGCAGATGCTCAGCGATGTCGATGGTCAACCAAGCCAAGTTGCATTGATGCGCACTGGCAGCAACGAAACCATAGAAATGGTTGACCTGCCAAGCTGCGAACAAATAACTACATTCCCCGGTACACTTAATGGTGAATTACTTTCGACTGCATTCGACCGTTATCCGGTAAACAAAACCTACCAATATGTATTCGGACTTGGCAGTGGCTACACTGATGACAGCGGCAACACAATCACTCGCGTAGGTTGGTACAACATCGACACTTCTCTCGACCATTACGTTAACATCAATCTTGGACCTAACGCAATATATGCGTCACACCAGTTTGTCACAGGGTCGCTCAACCCCTATCTGTTCAATACCGATGATTTGCATGAATACATCATGCTTGCAAGTATTTCACAAGATGACGGCACAAACGAAGTTGTTCTGTGTATAGCCAACGATGAGGGAGAAATAATTCGTCAATTTGGATCGGAGGATGGAAAAGGCTCCTATAACTATGGGTACTTGAGCAATGCCAACGCAAATGGCGAGGTAAACCTTTTGATTGTTCATAGAGACGATGACTGGCAATATACAATCGACAATTATCCATTGCCTTTTACTAAATTTGAAGGTGGTGGGACAGGTACCAAAGCAGATCCATACATTATTTCAACTGCCGGCGACCTCGACCAAATACGTAATACACCGTCCGCACACTATGCCCTTGGCAATAATATAGACATGAGCAACTTCTATGGCAGCTTTACCCCGATAGAAGAGTTTTCCGGCTCACTTGACGGACGTGGCTACAACATCGATAACCTGACCATCGATGCCAGCGAGATGTACTCAGGACTTTTCTCTGATATATACAACACTAACGACACTATCTGTGACATAACATTCAATAATCCGATTGTAAATCTGGATGCTTCGTGCTACAATGCAGGTGTTTTAGTAGGATATGTTTCAAGTGCAGGTGCCGGTTTCAATATTTCAAATGTACACGTCAACAATGCTATATTCTCGGCTGATGACTCTTTCAGCGGCTCAATAGGCGGTATCGTCGGTATGATCACTTCATATTCTACCATTTCTGGTTGCTCTGTTAACGACATCACCATTGATGCACCATCAGGAAGTGATATAGGTGGTATTGCAGGAGAAATGCGCACAAGTGCAGCCATCTCGGCATCACGCGCAAGCGGTACAATCAATGCAAGTAGTGCTATTGGTGGTATCGTTGGTACAGGCGGCACAGGCTACACCGTTACCAACTGCTATGCCGACTTCCAAATCACCGGTACCAACACCATCGGCGGTATCGTCGGTAGCTCGGCTAGGAGCCTTGTAAGCAACTGTTATGCAACTGGTAGCATCACAGCTAACAGCAGCAATTATTCCGGTGCTTTCTGCGTAGGTGGTATCGCCGGTAAATTGACTTCTAACTGGAGCAATCCTGAAAGCACAACATCTGTAATCGAAAACTGCCTTGCAGCCATCGATGCAATTAATACAGCTGATGGTGAAGATGCTGTTGCTGTAGGTCGCATCGTAGGTTTCACAATTGCTGATGAAGATTACGAGGAAGGTGAAACTCGCTACACCGAACATGGCTTGACAAACAACTATGCCTTAGCGTCAATGACCATCAACGGTGCAACAGAGACCAGTGACGATACAACAGCAACCGCCGGTGCCGATGTAGCAGGAGAAGACCTCACTACAGAATTCTTCTCCAATACGCTTGGATTCTTATTTGGCACCACAATCGACTCTCCATGGAAAGAAACAAATTCCGGTATGCCAATCCTGTATTTTGAAGAACGCGCCACAGGCATTAACATCGTTGCGTCTTCAGACAATGTGAATATCAACGAAACATTAACCGTAACTGCTACAGTGGAAGGTGCCTCAGCTAATCGTATCAAGTTTTCTTCAAGCGACGAAACCGTTGGTGAAATATTATCATTCGTCATCGATGGCAACACTGCAACAGCAACTGTAAGCTGTATCAGCGAAGGAACTGTTGATATTACGGCTTCTATCGATGGATTGTCGGCAACTTGCACAATCAATGTAACAAGCGCAAGTGGTATCAACGATGTTACTGGACAAAACTCTGAACTGAAAATATATAGTGCGAATGGCAACATATATGCTTCTGGAGCTACAAATATCGAGGTATATTCTATCAACGGAGTAAAAGTGGCTAAAGCAAATAGCGATATAGTTGAAGTTGGTACGGTATCCACAGGTATATATATCGTAGTTGCAACCGATGCTGCTGGTAACCGCGCAACAGAAAAAATAATTGTGAAGTAACAAATATTTTACAACAACACATAAAAAAGCCATTCCCCAAAGAGAGGAATGGCTTTTTTATGTACAGACTCCACTAAAAACTCAATATCCCACACAACCTCTTCTCCAAACCAAAGATTATCGTACATAACAACTTCATATTACAACACGAAAACAATAAAGAGGCTGTCTCAAAATAAAATTGAGACGGCCTCTTTTGTTTTATTTCAAATTGAAGTCATTTGGATTTTTCTCAAAAAAGAAGTTTATCCCAAATCGGTCGTTAGAATACCCTATTTCCGTGGTCTTGCTTGTAAAATGTTGAAAACAAGTATATTGCAAGTTTAATTTTCTAATGGCGGTCATTAGAAAATTAAATTTATAAACCACTGTTTATCTGTATATTATAATAAAAACCACAAATAATCAGCCTCTAATGACCGATTTGGGTTTATAAACTTACTTTTGAAGGTTTCATCCTTTCAAACTGTTCTTTTCGTTGCC
>CAYNBZ010000051.1:0-16802 GCA_964395975.1 uncultured Muribaculaceae bacterium
AAGTTTCTGAAGAACATTAAGGGAAAACTATGCGCGGACAAGGGATATATCGGCCGGGCCCTGTTCGAGAATCTTTTCCTTAACGGCATACAATTGATAACCAAAGTGAAGAACAACATGAGGAACTCCCTGATGAGCGTAGCGGACAGGATTCTGCTCAGGAAACGGGCTTTGATAGAAACGATCAATGACGAACTGAAGAACATCGCACAGATAGAGCACTCCAGACACCGTTCTTTCAATAACTTCATTGCCAATTCATTATCAGCTATCGCGGCATACTGTTTCTTTGAAAAGAAACCCGCCATTGATGTGAATTTTATCAATGACGGAAACTGACTTTGTTTTGACTTTATATCGAACTCACGTTAAGTTAAAAGCAAATTTATTTTAACTTAGAATTCGGCCTCATGCCTTTATACAGTCACAGTTTCAGCGACAGATATTTTTTACAATAAGATTTTGAAGGTCTTACTTCCTGCCTTGACGATATATGCCCCTCTGCCGAAGTTGCCAATAACGTTATCCGTGCCGTGGTATGCACGCTGCCCGTTGATGGAATAGACCTCCACGATGCTGCCTGCTTCCAATCCGCCGACAACAATCGTTCCGCCAATGGTGGTTACAGTGATATCGTCACTCTCAGCAATCACATTCTCCACTCCTGAAAAATCCAGTTCTTCAATATTACAGAAGTTGCACCATGGGTCAGCAACTTCATAGTCGCCCTTGCTGCCGACAGGCACATAAAGCGTGCCATTTTGATATGTTTTCTCCGAAAACATATCATCGGCATAAGATTCGTTTAAATACGATGGTGGAATCGTAGGCTTACAATATATTTCAATTAGCGATTCACACCCATCAAAAGCACCGCCCCCAATTATGGTGACACTATAGGGAATCTCCACTGAAGTCAAATTAATGCATTCATAGAAAGCATCTTCACCGATTTCAGTGATGCTACTACCCATTTCTATCGAAACCAAACTGTAGCAACCAGAGAAAGCCTCTTGCCCAATTGTAATAACATTAGGAGCTTTTACCGAAACCAAACCTTCGCAATAACAAAAAGCCATTTTTCCAATTGTGGTGACGCTTGGAAGTTCCACTGATGTCAAACTGCAATTATCGAAACCACAGTATCTGATTGTGGTAACGCTGCTTGGAATTTCCACAGATAACAAACTGCTGCACCTCAAGAAAGCTCTCTCACCGATTGTAGTAACTGCATAAGTCACATCACCGTATAAAACTTCCTGTGGTATAATGACATCTCCGGAATAGCTGTTCCTACCGGATTCGGATTCTGTCCCTCCATCCGCATTAGTTACTTCGACTGTTCTGTCATCAGACGAAAGGATGTTGTAATAAATACCATCAACCTCAAAATCATAGGCTGCATTTGCATTGAAACTCACCGACAACAACATCGTCATCAAAAACATGATTTGTAAAAAAAGTTTTCTTTTCTTCATATTGATTATATATAATTATTTTTTGCAAATATATCAATGAGCGGCAATTTTCCAAAGAAAATTGCCGCTCATTGGCTAATTAACTTGCACAAAGCAAAAATTTTTATTTTTTTTAAAATAAAGACATTTGTTGCTGTCGTGGCTCCTCTTTCATTATGTCAATATATTCATTATTTTCATTGGCAACAACGTTCTCGTTTTCCTGAGTAACAGCCGAAGAAGGCATCAACCACTCAATATCATCATCAAGTTCCGGAATATCATTACCACTTGAAGCAAAAGTGTTGTCGATGTTTCCTTCATCGTTCAATTCATCGGCAAATTCAATGGCAACACCACTTTTAACAGGTTCTAAAGGCGGTTCTACAGTGGTATCGATAGGTAATGACGGTTCATTATCATCCGCATCATTCACATTGATTTTAAATATTTCCCTTACCGCTTCTTCCAATTCAGGCTCAGGCTTTACATTATCATCGTCATCAGCCGATTCAGTGACATCATGTATAAGCGATTCCTTCCCTATTTCTTCGATCGGCTGCTCAGCGAGGCGTTCCTGTTGATTGATAGTTTCAGGCTGTGATGAAGTATTAGTCGCAAGTTGTTCTGAAAGTTGCTTCGAACGCAATCGTTCTTCTTCCAACTCAGCAATTAAATGCTTTATTTTCAATCGACTTTCGCTTTCTGAAACTCTGGTATAAGACATTTCACCCTCTAAGGTACCAATTTTATCTGACAGCTGTTTTATAGTGCTGTCACGCTGTTCTATGAGAGTAGCAGCTGCTTCAAGTTGCTTCTTCATGTCCTCTGTACGTTCGTCACGGGCAGCGGCAATCGTAGCAGCCTGTTTTTGCATATCTCCCACTTCCCTTTTCAATTCTTCAACACGCCTTTGTAAATCGGCACTTGTCTTTTCCGATTTTATAAGCAATTCTTGATATTCAGCCACTGCAGCTTCTTTATCTTTGTCGGCATTCGACACGGCTTCACGCAATTTTTGGGCTTCGCCCTTAAGTAAATCATATTTCAGTTTCAAGTCGAGGTTGGCATTATTCACCTCATTATAGTTCCGTGCCGCCTCAGCCTCTTTCTTATCCCATTGCGCCCGCATTGAGGCTATTTTCATATCACGAGCCTTGATTTGTTCGCTCAACCTGTCCACCTGTTCTTGCACCTCATTTGCAATTTCGAGAGTGGAGATAGCATCATCCAATTCTTTTCTTGCATCTGCAAGTTGCAGCTCGGTATCCTCTATTTTTTTATTTAAGGCATCTATGTCAGCATCTTTCGCCACTATTTCCTGTTGCAACCGCGATATTTCATCATTCCACTTGGCTTCATCGACAGTTGCGGTAGCATTTTTCTTAAGTTCGGCAAGTTGCTTACGCAAGTCTTCGGCTTCCTCGCGATAGTGCGCTATATCATCGGCATGTACTTGTGCCACTTTTAACTTATTCACCAAACTCTTATTTTCGAGGTCGAACTGCTCTCTCTCGGCTTCAAGCTCGGCAACGCGATTTTCAAGAGTACGACACCTCTCTGCTACAACCTTACGCTGTGCATCTGCCGATTGCGCTTTTGCCGTAGCCTGCTCGACACGTCCGGAAGCTTCTCTGCAACGATTTTCAGCCAACTCCACTGCAGCAGCCATTTCCTCACGTTGCTTTTCCCATTGTTGATGCGCATCGTGTTCGATTTGCCGACGCAACTTCTGCATGGCATTCCTGATGTGCGGACCAAGCGTATTTGCAATGGCACGCTTTTCTGCCTCTACATCGAGACACTCTCTGACAAATGTGGGAATGGTGGAATTAATTATCGACAACACTCCGTTATACATCTCGGCAGGCAACTCATCTATTTCGCTGCTCGGCACCTTTATATCTTCTTTTACTTCTGATTCTTCTTTTTCCATTTTCGGTGAATTTTCTTCTTTCTTAAAAGGATTTATATATGGCGTGCGGTGTTGAGCCTCGTATGGCAGAAACTTTTCGTTCAATTCTTCATCGGTTTCGCTTTCACCAAAACCAAACACTGCTTTCAATTTATTGAAAAATGCCATATTTGTGTATATTAAGTTATTTAATTGTTATCGTATATGCTGTCGTTTACCGGCTGTTCTTCCGGTTCAGGCGCAACTTGAACACCCGGTTTCAACACTATGCCAAGACTTTTCCTGCCATTGATGGCTACCGTCAGTTGTTTATCGAAATGCAACACTTTTACAAAACGACTTTCTGAAAATGGGTGTATCGAATCGAGATATGATTTATTCCACACACTACCGTCATCAGGAGCTCCAACAGTGAAATACCCCACTCCATAGGATGTAAGATTTTGAAAAAAATGTGTTCCTTGGCTTGGTTCAATTCTATTTCCGGGCAAAGCTGTTTCCACTATCAACTTTGCCGCTGATATATGAGGCCATTTGACAGGAATTCCAAGCGCAGAATCGCTCGACCCCCATCTTCCGGGTCCTATTAAAATATACCCTTCGTTGCGTTCGACAAAACTACGATTTATCTTTTCCACTTCACGGGCAATAAGTGAATTATTGAACATCGAAAATTCTTCATCTTTCACCATTACTATGCTCGTAATGTTGTCTGTCATTCCATGCCCCAATGCAGTATGACTTTTCAATATGAGATTTTCATCGGAAGTTTCCATTATTTTTTCATCAAGCATCTCCTTGCGGTCAACTATAGGGCGTATCTGCAACCAATAAATTTGACCTCTTTCATTAGACAGCATTGTATCATCCTTGCCTATAATGCCTGCAAATTCTATTTCCACAGGCCGTCCCATTGCTTTTTGTCCCTCCGTAAGCATCAGGTCTATTGTTTGTGCAAGTGGAAATGCATTATGTTGCAACACATTGGCAAATGTGACCACTCTGCGACCTACACCCGAATCGTGGTCACGCAACACACCGTCGTTCAAATCGTAAGTTGAAACCATATATCGTAAAGCACCGGTACCGGCAACATCCTGTACGCGCATTTTTTTTATATTAAAACTATCATCCACGCTGAAGTTGCTTGTCGAACCTCTTTTCATGTCTAATGCATAAAAACGTGTTTGCGTGTCACGCAACGCAAGGTCGAGCATACTTGTCTGCAATACCTTATCCGGATGACGAGGTGAAAAACGTAACGATAATCCACCATCTACTATGTATTTGCCCAATCCCACAGCCACTTCAGCAACACCGTCTTCGGGTTGCTCGTCATTTATGGGATAATAATTAAGTGAGCGGCCTACTCCGGCAAATGATGGAAAATACACATCTCCATATTGCCGACCCACCACCTCTTGTATGATAACGGCCATCTTTTCTTGGTCAATGACATTGCGCGTGGCAGCCATGTAAGCACGGCTGTCGGCAAAAAATACCGAAGCATATACACTCTTGATAGCACACAACAACTGCCGCATCATCTCTTCCTTGTCGTCGAAATGTGGTATCATATAGGTAGAATAAATGCCGGCAAACGGTTGATAGTGGCTGTCTTCGAGCAAACTTGAACTGCGTATTGCAAGAGGCTTGTCAACAACCTCAAACAAAGCCATAAAATCATCCTTCAACCATTGAGGCAATTTTGCTTCAACAAAAGCCTTCAATATTTCTTCATCAGAAATTTCCGACAGTGCCACCGGATACAAGTCGTTACTATCCATAAACTCATCAAAGATGTCGGTACACAACACCACTGTACGAGGAATGGAAACGCCCACACCGTCAAGATTGTCGAATATGGCACTCTTCTTGATTATAGAATCGATAAAAGCCAAACCGCGTCCTTTACCACCGAGCGACCCTTCACCTATGCGTGCAAAATTGGAATAATGGTCAAATCGCTCCTTGTGAAAAACAGCAACAACACCGCGATTTTTCATTTTGCGATATTTCACGATGAGGTCGAAAAATAGTTTTCTTACTGCCGGAGCTTCCTTTATATCACTGAAACGATGACGCTTTATCACTTCGGCTATGGGAAACATAGCCCGCGAATAAAGCCATCTTGATATATCATTATAACTGGCATGATACAACAGCGATTTATCGGGGATGTCGAAAATGTGTTTCTGTAGATCTTTTAAATCTTTTATGCACAGTATTTCTTTACCCGTCTGCGGATCACGTATTATGAAATCACCAAAACCGAAATGTTTCCTTAACGCATTACCAAGTTCCGACGGCAATTGCTTGGAATTTTTATTTATAAAAGCACATCCCAATTTTTGTGCAGCTTCTTCGTTACCGGCTTCACTTGACTCCATTATTATGGGCAGAAATGGGTCGTAAGATTTCAATTCTTTAGCAAATAAAAGACCTGCATAAGGATCTTTTTCACCATTGTGCTTAAAAGAAATGTCAGAAATTACACCAAGAATGTTTCTCTGATACTTTTCATAAATTTGCATAGCCTCCTCATAGTCACGTGCGAGCATGATTTTAGGGCGACCGCGCATGCGCATCATCTGTTCATGTTCATTCAATGCTTCGGTAGAAAATACCAGCGACTGCCTCAATAAAAATTTATAAAGTGTAGGCAAAATAGTCGATATAAACCTCACCGAATCCTCAACAAGCAATATCATCTGTACACCCACAACGTTAATATCGTTATCGGCATTGAGCTTGTCTTCAAGTAATTTGATAATGGCAAGTAACAAATCGACATTTCCAAGCCAACTGAACACATAGTCAACTCCACTAAAGTCCTCATTGGCGAGCCGTTGCGACACTTCACGAGAAAAAGGAGTAAGCACCACAAACGGTATATCGCGATACAGTTCCTTTATAATTTTTGCATTTACAAAAGTTTCGCTTATATCTACATTGGGAATGGCTATAATAAGATCGAAATGCTTCTCCGACAGCTTTACCATCGCATCGGCATAATTACATACCTGAGTTACACGTGGTGGAGAACTAAGGTTGAGCGCAGCATATTCAAAAAAAAGTTGTTCTTCCACACGTCCGTCTTCCTCAATCATAAACGCATCATAAGATGATGCAACAAGCAGGACGTTGAAAACCCTTTTTTGCATCAGATTCTGAAATGCGGTGTCTTTTAGATAGAGTTGACTTAAACTTGCTTCATTCATTTTTTTAGATTATGAAATGCTATACTCTCCCTCAGGCATTGTAACATATAATTAATTGATAAATCTGCATGAGTTATTAAAGAACTTGCAGATTTATCAATATGCGATTCTACTGACTTAAATAGACAGGCGGCGAAGTGTATTCAACAATTCGCGATTAATAGGCTTGTCGTTCTTGATTGCCTTTGAAAACGGCACATATACAATCTCGTCATTGGCAATACCTATCATCACATTACGTTGGTCTTCGAGTAAAGCATCGATGGCCGCAGCACCCATGCGCGATGCAAGAATACGGTCAACAGCTGTAGGAGAACCTCCTCGTTGCAAATGGCCAAGGATTGTCACGCGCACTTCGTACTGAGGATACTCGTTTTTCACACGTTCGGCAAGTCCCATTGCTCCACCTGTGATAGGACTTTCGGCAACAAGTACTATAGACGAATTTTTACTCTTGCGGAAACCATTTTTTATAAGTTCGGCAAGTTGGTCTACTTCAGTAGATATTTCCGGTATAATTGCAGCTTCAGCACCCGATGCAATAGCACCATTCAGTGCAAGGAAACCGGCATCACGCCCCATAACTTCAATAAAGAAAAGACGTTCATGTGAAGTAGCCGTATCGCGAATTTTATCAACACACTGCATAATAGTGTTCAGTGCCGTATCATATCCTATAGTCTTGTCGGTTCCATATAAGTCGTTATCGATAGTACCTGGCAAACCAACAATAGGGTAATTAAATTCATTTGCAAAAATTCTTGCACCTGTGAGCGAACCATCTCCACCTATAACAACAAGAGCATCGATGCCCTCGCGTTTCAATACATCGTATGCCAATTGCCGCCCTTCGGGAGTAGTAAATTCTTTACACCTTGCAGTCTTCAATATAGTACCACCCAATTGAATGATATTTGAAACATTTTGTGTCTTAAAATCTACAATTTCGTCCGTTATAAGTCCGCGGTAACCACGATATATACCTTTCACACTAAATCCGCTTGAAATAGCCGATCGAGTAACCGCACGAATAGCAGCATTCATGCCGGGAGCATCTCCACCTGAAGTTAGTATGCCAATACACTTAATTTCTGCCATAATTATATTATAGTTAATTGATTATGATTATTGCTTTTCTTCTTTGCAAATATAGTGTAAGTTGAGCGCAAAAGCAAGTGAGCATTACACTTAATTATAACGACTTCTAAACACACTTTAAAAGGGAAAACACCTAAATCAAAATGATTTTTCTTTTTACATCTACCCTATTTTACTATAATACTATTCCGCTTTTTTATTTTCTTACTATACAAAATCCATGACATTTATATTATGCCATCTTCTACTTTAGCATACTTATCAACATAAATCAACAGTTGTTGATAACTGTGTTTTCAACATATTGTAAATATGTGATGATTATATTTTTCTACTTCTTATTTTCAATTAATTAATATTTGAAAAACTTGTTCATAAAGTCATTTTATTAAAAAAGTGCCATAAAACTATTCCAGCACTTATTGACACGTTTAATGAATGCTTGGTGCCGTATTGTGGAATCTCGATGCAATAATCACTAATGTCAACAACCTGTTGCTGTACACCTTTGACTTCATTACCAAAAATAACGGCATAATGCTTACCGCTTTCAACCTTAAAATCATTTAAACCAACGCTCCCATTCACTTGTTCGATTGCACAAATCACATATCCACTGTTGCGTAATTGTTTTACAGCATCAGTCACTTGGCTGCAATAAGTCCATTCAACTGAATTTTCAGCACCGAGAGCCGTTTTATGTATGTCAGGATGAGGAGGTGTGGCAGTTATTCCACAAAGTATAATCTTCTCTATAACAAAAGCATCTGAAGTACGAAAAACAGAACCTATGTTATTCAAACTCCTTATGTTATCAAGCACCACCACCAATGGTATTTTTTTTATAGCCTTGAACTCTTCACACGATATACGGTGCAACTCAAGCATAGATTTTTTTTTCATAATAAATTATCAATAATTTGTTAGAAACCTATCAAAACAGATGAAAGAAAAAGTAACAAATATTTTTTCCATATTTCGATAATTTTCATAAGCCTTATAATATGGCTAATTTCCAAAAATTTTATTGTTTTGTTATATTGGTATTTTCACCTTGCATTTTGAGAGGTTATTAATATATTTTACTCACAAAATTATTAACTTTGCATGATACTAACAAAGTGTTTATAAGATGCATAAATGACTGAAATGTAGGTTTCAAAGTTGTGAATAACTTGAGAGTATTCTATTATGATGATAAAATAACTTATTAAGCAAGAGAAATCTATAAAAATTACTGTCATTATTAACGACCTATAAGCATCATAATAAAAAGGATTTTAATAAAAAGAAAAATATACTATTTTAATTATGAACGTTGATAACGGTTATGTCGATGCTCCGATAGAAGAAGGAACAGACATCAAGAGTGAAATATTGCGCATGAAGCAAGAAAAGAATGCCGTGATTCTTGCTCACTATTACCAACGCCCGGAGATACAGGATATAGCCGATTTCATTGGCGATAGCCTTGCTCTTGCCCAAATAGCCGAACGTAGCGACGCCGATATCATTGTGATGTGTGGCGTGCAATTCATGGGAGAAACTGCCAAAGTATTGTGCATGGATAAGAAAGTGATAGTACCGGATATTAGTGCCGGCTGTAGCCTTGCTGATAGTTGCCCTGCTGATGAGTTTGAAAAATTTGTGAAAACTCATCCTGATTATACCGTTATAAGTTATGTTAATACAACGGCTGCTGTAAAAGCTTGTACCGATATAGTAGTGACAAGCAGCAATGCAAAGCAAATAGTAGACAGTTTGCCGGCCGATGAAAAAATAATTTTCGGTCCTGACAAAAACCTTGGAAATTATATCAATATGCAAACAGGGAGACAAATGTTGCTATGGAATGGAGCCTGTCATGTACATGAACAATTCTCGCTTGAGAAAATACTCAAACTGAAAGATGAAAATCCCGGTGTCAAGGTACTTGTTCATCCCGAATGTCGTAAACCTGTACAAATCATTGCCGACAAAGTTGGATCAACCAAGGCATTGCTCGATTATGCGATAAACAGTGAGTTTGATACTTTTATTGTAGCTACCGAAAGTGGCATTCTGCACGAGATGACAAAAAAGTGTCCCAATAAGAAATTCATACCCGTTCCACCGGAAGATGGAACTTGCAGTTGCAACGAATGTGCTTACATGAAATATATAACACTTGAAAAGTTGTATAATTCATTGAAATATGAGCTGCCGCTTGTAGAGGTGGATGCCGAAATTGCCGCAAAGGCTGTCAAACCAATAAAAAGGATGCTTGAAATGTCGAAATAATAAAGAAATTAATGTATTATGGAATATAATTTTAGAGATATAGAGCAACGATGGCAAAAGTTTTGGAAAGAGCATAATACTTATAAGACCACGATAGATAATACTCGTCCGAAGTATTATGTTCTTGATATGTTTCCTTACCCATCGGGTGCGGGATTACATGTAGGGCATCCGCTCGGTTACATAGCTTCTGACATATATTCACGGTATAAACGTCTTCAAGGTTTCAACGTGCTTCATCCGATGGGATATGACGCATACGGATTGCCTGCTGAGCAATATGCCATACAGACAGGTCAACACCCTGAAATAACCACACTGCAAAATATCAACCGTTATCGCGAACAACTCGACAAGATAGGTTTCTGTTTTGATTGGGATCGTGAAATACGCACTTGCGACCCTAATTATTACAAGTGGACGCAATGGGCATTCATAAAAATGTTCAAGAGTTATTACGACAATGATTTAAATAAGGCAATGCCTATTGACAACCTTATTGATAAGTTTTCAACAAGTGGTACCGATGGTGTGAATGCTGCATGTAGTGAACAATTGTCGTTTACTGCCGATGAATGGAACAGGAAGAGTGGGCATGATAAGGAAATGGTGTTGATGAATTATCGAATTGCTTACCTTGGAAACACAATGGTGAACTGGTGTCCGAAACTAGGTACTGTACTTGCCAACGATGAAGTGAGTGAGGGAGTGTCGATACGTGGTGGTTATCCTGTCGAACAAAAAATGATGCGGCAATGGTGTCTGCGCGTGTCGGCGTATGCCCAACGGCTACTTGACGGTCTTGACACTATTGACTGGACCGAATCACTAAAAGAAACTCAACGTAACTGGATAGGCCGCTCGGAAGGAGCCGAAATGAAGTTTAAGATAGTTGGTAAAGACTTGGAACTTGAAATTTTCACTACTCGTGCAGATACCATATTTGGTGTCACATTCATGGTATTAGCTCCCGAAAGCGAATATGTGGATATGCTTGTTACCGACAGTCAACGTGAGGCGGTTGATAAATACTTAGAGGAAGTAAAACATAAAACTGAACGTGAACGAATCATAGACAAGCAGGTTTCGGGTGTGTTTAGCGGCAGTTATGCCATTAATCCTGTAACAGGAAAGGAGATTGCCATATATATAAGTGATTATGTACTTGCTGGTTATGGTACGGGTGCAATCATGGCAGTTCCGGCTCATGACAGTCGCGACTATGCTTTTGCAAAGCATTTCGACTTACCCATCATACCTCTGATAGAAGGTGCAGATGTGAGCGAAGAAAGTTTTGATGCCAAGGAAGGCAGAATGATTAATTCATCGAATGAAAAATTGCAGCTCAATGGGCTTGAAGTGAAAGAAGCTATAGCAAAAACAAAGGAATACGTAAAACAATCGGGCATAGGTAATGTAAAAGTAAATTATCGTTTGCGTGATGCCATTTTCAGTCGCCAACGGTATTGGGGTGAGCCATTCCCTGTGTATTATGACGATGAAAATATGCCACACGTATTAGACGAAGACGAATTGCCGCTTGTTTTGCCGGAAGTAGATAAATTTTTGCCTACCGAAACTGGTGAACCTCCGCTTGGACGTGCAAAAAATTGGGTGGCGCGTAATGGTCGTCCGCTCGAATTATGTACCATGCCTGGATTTGCCGGCTCGTCGGCTTATTATTTGCGTTACATGGATCCACATAACGACAAAGCTCTCGTATCAAAAGAGAGTGATGAATATTGGCGTAACGTGGACTTGTATGTAGGTGGGACTGAACACGCTACCGGACACTTGATTTACAGTCGTTTTTGGAATAAATTCCTTTATGACCTCGGTTATGTATGCGAACCGGAGCCGTTCAAAAAACTCATTAACCAGGGTATGATACAGGGACGTTCCAATTTTGTATATCGCATAAAGGACACTAATACCTTTGTTTCTTATAATTTGCGTAAAGATTATGATGTGACACCTATTCATGTCGATGTGAACATTGTCAACAACGATGTGCTTGACTTGGAAAAATTCAAGGCTTGGCGACCTGAATTCAGCAGTGCCGAGTTTATTCTTGAGAATGGTAAATATGTGTGTGGGTATAGCATCGAAAAGATGTCTAAGTCGATGTTTAACGTGGTGAATCCCGATGATATAGTGGAACGTTATGGTGCCGACACGTTACGGTTGTATGAGATGTTCCTCGGACCTATCGAGCAGAGCAAGCCGTGGGACACAAATGGTATTGATGGTGTGCATCGTTTCTTGAAACGCTTGTGGTCGCTTTTTTTCAAAGGTGATAAATTACAACTTACAGATGAAGCTCCGTCGTGTGAGGCTCTTAAATCGTTACATAAACTTATAAAAAAGGTGACTTATGATATTGAACATTTTTCCTATAATACATCGGTGAGTGCATTCATGATTTGTGTGAATGAGCTTAATGCAATGAAATGCACGTCAAAGGCGGTTTATCGCGACTTTGTGGTGTTGCTTGCTCCTTTTGCACCTCACATAAGTGAGGAATTATGGCACGTGTTGGGTGAAAGTGGAACAGTATGTGATGCCAAGTGGCCGCAATATGATGAAAAATTCTTGGTTGAAAGCACGGTAAAGTATGCAGTGTCATTTAATGGAAAAGCCCGTTTCAGCATAGAAGTTCCTACCGGCACATCCAAAGAAGATGTAGAAAAGGCTGCTCTTTTGGCATCCGGTGCCGAAAAGTGGTTGGCAGGAAAGACGCCGAAAAAAATCATAGTTGTTCCAAATAAGATTGTGAATATTGTGATATAGAGAATGAAATTTGAGTTGAAAAACGGTGTGAAGAATGATTTATTTTCAACTTCACACCGTTTTTATTGACTTTATTAATAGCTACATCTATGATTGGATGAAAAAATCAATTAAAAAAATTCAATTTTTTTGGTAAAATAAAAAAAATAAGTACCTTTGCAACCGAATTAAACGGAAGTGTCTTTGTAAAAGACTCCGTAGCTCAGTTGGTAGAGCAAATGACTCTTAATCATTGGGTCGAGGGTTCGAGTCCCTCCGGGGTCACACAATAAGCGGCTTAGTGTCATCACTAAGCCGCTTATTGTGTGTGTCTATTGGTTGACTTGATTTCAAAATTGAAAAATTGCAGTCATCACTATACGATGATTCATCACGCTGTGTGTGTCTTGTACTTTTCCTTCTGGTCCCACTGTGCCATACCAAGCATTACACAGCATATATTCAATGCCAAATTTCCAATGAGGTATGCGATAAGTAAGCTCTGCAGTGGCAGTTACAAGTTGGTCAAGCCCATCACCGATGCCGGTTCCTATAACACCGAGTATGGGTTCGCCTGCTCCAAGATTTTTCAGATAACCAAAGAAAATTGCAGGGCATAGCTTGTTGCCGTATCTGACATTAATCCACGTAGAAGAAACTGTTATCGGAGTGTAGCTTTGTTTTCCAGTGGTTTCATTAATTCCGGTAATGGCATATCCGCCAACACCACTTGCTTGTGTGAAATTGTTACCAAGTACAGTTTTTCCCGAAACGAGCCATTTATCGTGATTATATTTAAAATGGGCTTCGGTCGAAAGCGAAGTGATGCGTTCGGTTACTTTTGCCGTTTTACCGTTATATTCGGCTTGAGTGCGTGGCACTATCGATGTAATATCGGCTCCTATACCCGCAATCCAATTGTCATCCTTATAATCAAGTCCTACTACAATTTCGGGTATGCAACTGTTCTTAATGAAATTCTGGCTTTTAGTGGTACTTGTTGACCCTGTAGCATTGCTCGACGGACCAACAGACAGATATTGTGATTGCCAAAGCAATGTAGCGGTTAACAGGAAGGTGTTGTCAGTAAAACGGTATCTGATTTGAGGTGCGCGACTGAAGGGTTGATATGGAGCACCCATGTTAAGATTAAGTATTTCGGGTGCAACATCCCCGTAAAAAGGATGCCATATTTGTCCCACAAGCAATTGCGACTTGCTCCAAGCAAGATTAAAATATGCTTGCCGCAGTCTTATCATGTAGTAATTTGTTCCGCCGCCGCGAAAATCTATCTCGATGCAACCGGATGTTGAAATTTTCCCGTTGGCAATTGAAGGTCCGCCAATTTTAACACCAAGGCGCGAATACATTGTGTAAAGGCTGCCATCGGGTTTGGCATTGAGATCGTTACCAAAGTCATCGTAAGAGTGATCATGAGGGTACATGTAAAACAATCCATCGACTGTTTCTGAATTTGAACGACTGTTATAAAACAAGTCGGCACGTATTTGCCCATAAAAATTGAAAGAAAAGTCGTTATTCTCGGCTGAAGCTGATGTGACAATTGTTAAGGCTGCCACAGTTAATGTGCAAAGTCTGTGAAAAATCATCATTCTATACTAATAAACTGTTGCAAAGTTAGCATTAAATAGCCTGAATGCCAATATTTGATTAGTGGTATTGGTTTCGTGATATGAACTTGATGTGCTGTGTGTTTGTTGGTGGCAAATAAAAATGAAAAAATAAAGTGAGTCCTAAAAGTCACGGCAACCGTTAGAACTCACTTCTTTATTTCAGTTTTTAACTTGCTTTAGAATCGGAAGCTGATATATACGCGCATAGAGCCGGTTCTCCATTTGGAAGATCCGTCATAATTGCCGTCAGATATGTTGTCGATACCGTCTTCTATCCATTCGTCAAAATCGTCGATGTCGCTCAAATTTAGAAAACTGTTGTATTTAGTATTGCCCCAACGACCCTCAATACCTACTGAAATTACTTTGTAGGAAATGGCGCCACCCACCGAGAAGAATGTGCCATAGCTGCTGCTGAAGTCTTCGTCTGCATAAAGCATGGAGTAAGATGGAATTACACGGAAATGACCACTCACTTTTATATGGTCGTAAGGATTGATGGTTAATGACACACCTATGGCAGTACCTATTTCAGCCTGATATACATCTTCTGATGAATCTTCGTCATCATAATAATAGTCGTCATAATAATTTCCACTTGATGCGGAGTATTCGTAATTACCATTGAAGAAACCCCATTGGTCTTTATACTTTGAGAAGTTAATATCGAAGTAGCTCCAGTCTATACCAAATTTGATCATGCCTAATATGGGATTTTTGTGAAGGTAAAAAGTTTTACCCAAAGCAAGAGCTATACCAATCTCGTTTTTCCACACTCCATTTATATTTTTTTGCTTTAGGCTTTGATCGACATAATAGATATTGAAATATTTAGCACGGTTGTTCCAAATGCTTTTGTTGTGAGTATCTTTTTCTGTTTTCTGTAATGTTTCTTGTGAAGATTGTATCGAAGCCTGCAATTCGGCAACAGTCTGTTTTAGCATTTCTATTTCTTCATCGCGTGTGTTGTCGTAGAAGTTTTCTTCATCAAATTCTTCTTCATTGCTTACTGCTGAGTCGTAGTTGTCAGCCGGCTCGTAGTTTTCGTATTCTTGTGTTTCGATAACCTCATTGTTCACTGTTTCGATGCTGTCATTATAATATGTGGTGGCATTGTAAGTTGTATCGGTTGGTGCCATTACTGCATATTGGGCTGATAATTGTGTGGTTGATAGGCACAATAATGTAGCTATGGCATATATTGCTTTGATTTTCATAATTGCTGAATAAAATAAAGTTGATTAAAAATAAATATATAAATTTCCAAACTCAAAATGTTTTCCGTATCTGACTATATATATTGTAAACCATGTATTATAATCTATTTCGTTAATTTCAGGGACTGTAAATGTTACTTCTGTTGAGGTAAATGTTACTCTATTGGGTGAGTATGTATTAAATGTTAATTGATTTTCAATCAGTATTTCATCACTGCTTTCAAAGCCTCCCCATTCAATTGATACTTCTTCACCTACAGAACAAGAATAACTATTATACCAGAAGTAGTAATTATAAGTTTCTTTTGTTATGTTTTCTCCATTATGTACGTATGTGATAAGATAGGTTTCAGTCAGTGGATATATATTAGTAGCTTGAAGTTGATAATCATCCATATATATTATATCGGCTTCTTTGAGTGTGCCTAATGTATAATTACCATTGTTTTCATCTACAATATCTTGGTAATAAACTTTATCATCACTTACAATCTCTCCATATATTGTTATATCAGTTTCACTTTCAAAGAGATCTATATCGTATACGTAAAGTGTACCTAAAACATAAGTTTCGCCTGAGCGTACAATAGAAACTTCTATGAAATTGTTCGGCTTTATTTCATCGGGTATGATGAAATAGAGATATTCATCGGAGTAACTTGTCACACGTGCTTGATACAGTGTAGCGTAATCTTCGTTTCTTACATATATTTCATCGCTTGCAGAAAAGTCTGAGCCTATGAGTTCTATTTCACTACCAATATAATATTGTCCATTGTGTGGCATCATTACATTGATGTAATTCCCCGTAATGTTACTATTATTGTTACTATTACTATTGTTGCCGAATGGATTGTTTTCATCCTCAACACATGAACTAAGCATACACACCAGTGCGGTAAGAATAGATATGCACTGTTTAACTTGAGTAGAAAAAAATTTCATAAATCTAACTTTTTTTGTAAAAATATTTTTGTGTAAATGTATAAATAATTTGCCAATTATTACTAATTTATGCTTATATTTTTTAGTTATTATGATTTTCGGTGTATTTGCACATAAAAAAGTGGAATACGTTTATAAAAATATCATCATGTCATGATAATTATTTTATAATTGCGATGATAGGGATAGATTGGCGTTTGATGCAATATGCTCCTGACTTCGTCAATGCGTCACCCAAAAATCATCTTCGAATAAAGGAGCGATGC
>CAYNBZ010000052.1:0-16473 GCA_964395975.1 uncultured Muribaculaceae bacterium
TTTTGTTTAGAAACTGCAAGAAGCCGACTTCAAAATCTCTTTTGGGTCGGCTTCCTCTTATTTGAAAGTCAGTATGGATGCACGGTCGGGGGTAATCATTGCAGCAGCATCCATCAGTTGTTGTGGTGTTACTGAAGTGATGTGTTCGGCAGTGGTTTCATTGCTGTCGATATGGTCGTAATAAAGCAAGCTTTTTCCAACCGATAGAGCCAATGCCTCGTTGTTGTCGCTTGCTACCACCAATTGCCCGATAAATTGCTTTTTGGCCGCATCCAGTGCTTTGTCAGTCATAGGTTTGGTCGCTAATCGGTCGATAATGTCACTTATTACCCGTATGGATGGTTTCACGTGACAAGTGTCGCTGCCGAAGTATATTTGCATTATGCCGCAATCGCTGAACAGCGAGGTTGTAGATTCGACCGTATAGGCATATCCACGCCGTTCGCGAATGGCTATATTGAAAAGTGAGTTCATGCCTGGACCGCCAAGCAAGTTGTTAAGCAGTAGCAACGCATAGCGGCATTCGGCATACATGTTGCATATCGGTGCACCATATATGGTGTGAGCTTGGTGTGAGCCGATGGTCTGCTCTGTCTTGAAAGTCGGACGTATGGCAGGGGCTGTCCTTTTGCGGTCGGGCATGGGGTGGTTTAGGCAACCGAAGTACCGTTCTATGGTGTGGAATACAACTTGTTGCTTGAGGTTGCCAAGCACGAAAAACACCATGTTACGCGGAACATATAGCTTGCTCAGGTATGTGTGGCAATCGTTGCTGTTGAGCTGGCGCAGGTCTTCTTCCAAACCGAGTATGTTGTGACCGAGTTGGCTACCTGTCCAGATCATGTCTTCAAAATCGTCGTATATGGCTTCGGATGGCGTGTCACGATATGAGGCCGCCTCATCGAGTACCACTTCCCGTTCGCGAGAAATCTCCTGTTCAGGGAAAGTTGAATAGGCTATTAAGTCGGCAATCAGTTCTGTCGCTCTGCCAAAATGTTGACGGGGGAAGATTGAATAAACCGTGGTGTTTTCTTTTGTGGTATATGCGTTGAGCTCGCCACCGATGCGTTCCATGCGATTAAGAATATGCCATGCTCGGCGGTGGCGTGTCCCCTTGAAAATAGTATGTTCCACAAAATGGGCAAGGCCGAACTGTCCCTCTTGCTCGTCACGACTGCCGGCATCTATCGAAAGACCACAATAAGCCACATCCGACATTGTAGGCATAAACACAGCACGTAATCCGTTGGGCAAAGTGTGAGTATAATATGTTTCTTTGTTGCTACTCATAAAACGGCAGCAAAATTACAAATTCATTTTCTTTTTTCTTAGGTACAAGCCCTATATTATGTTGGCATATAAGATTTGTCGCATTCAAATTGATTTTGTATGATTTTTTTTTTGCACTTTGACTTTTTGTTGCTATCTTAGCATGAAATTGCTATAAGGCAAATTAATAATTATAAATCCTAACTATTATGGAAAAAGATTTGAAAGGTACAAAAACCGAAGCCAACCTGTGGACCGCCTTTGCAGGGGAATCTCAGGCTCGTAACAAATATACCTACTATGCTTCTAAGGCGAAAAAGGACGGGTATGTACAGATAGCTGCTTTGTTTGAAGAAACGGCTGCTAATGAGAAAGAGCATGCAAAGATATGGTTTAAGTTGCTCCATGGCGGAGACATACCTTCTACTGCCGAAAATTTGCTTGATGCTGCCGAGGGCGAGAACTATGAATGGACCGATATGTATGCCAAGATGGCTGTTGAGGCTCGTGAAGAAGGCTTTAATGATATTGCAGCCCTTTTCGAGGGTGTGGCCAAGATTGAGAAGGAACATGAAGACCGTTACCGCAAGTTGCTCAAAAACGTTGAGGAAGGCACTGTGTTCTCAAAAGATGGTGATACTATTTGGCAATGCTCTAATTGTGGTCACATCGTAATTGGCAAGAAAGCTCCTATTATGTGTCCTGTATGCAAACATCCGCAAGCATATTTCCAGATTAAGGCCGAAAATTACTAAACAGTAGCGTCGTACCATGGTGCGAATATGATTCTCACCGATGTGGATTACATAATCATTGGCGTGGCTGAAAAGCAACCGCGCGCTGCGTGAAATGATAAATAAGAGGAGTGACCCCGAAACATACGGTAATGTATGAGAGGGAACACTCCTCTTTATATGTACATTTAGTATATAATATTATATTTATAAATAATTTTAAGATTGCCGTAGAAAAATAGATTGCTATTATTGCATATAATGAAAGAAACCGTGTTTAATAAACAATTTGCTATCGCTTATATCTTGTTTATATTAAATAATGCTTATCTTTGCCAATGTGATAAAAAATAAAAATAGTATATAAATGTGTGGAATTGTAGGATATTTAGGTTATAATCAAGCCTATCAAGTTTTAATCAATGGGCTAAAACGTCTTGAATATCGAGGATATGACAGTGCCGGAGTGGCATTGGTAACCGATGACTGTAATTTATGTGTCTATAAGACGAAAGGAAAAGTTGCCGATCTTGAAGCGTATGCCAAAGGGAAAAACATAAATGGTTCTATCGGTATAGCTCATACCCGATGGGCAACTCATGGTGAGCCGAATAGCATAAATGCGCATCCTCACGTGTCGCAGTCGGGCAACATCGCCATTGTACATAATGGTATAATAGAAAACTACGCAACGTTGCACTTGCAATTGGCTGAAAAAGGGTATAAATTTAAAAGCAGCACCGACACGGAAGTTTTAGCACAACTCATCGACTATTTCAACATCAACCTTAATCTGCCGTTGTTAAAGTCGGTGCAGATGGCGTTGAACAAAGTGGTAGGGGCGTATGCAATAGCCATAATCGACAGGCGCAACCCGAATTGCATGATTGCGGCTCGCAAAAGCAGTCCGCTCGTGGTGGGAATAGGTAAAGATGGAGATTTCTTCCTTGCCAGTGATGCGACACCCATCATTGAATATACCGACCGCATGGTATATCTAAACGATGGTGAAATAGCAGTGCTTACGCTTGACAAAGAAATGGAACTTGTCAATCTTAACAACCAGCATGTGGAACTTAACGTTACGACAGTAGATATGAACATAGGCCAACTTGAAAAAGGTGGTTTTCCCCATTTCATGTTAAAGGAGATTTTCGAACAGCCCGATTGTCTCAACGACTGCATGCGTGGCCGTGTCAATCCTCATGATTTCTCGCTGGTATTGTCATCGTTGAAATTCCATAGTGAACGTATGCTCAATGCTTCGCGCTATATAATCGTGGCGTGTGGCACATCATGGCATGCCGGTCTTATAGGGAAGCAGTTGCTTGAAAGCTTTGCACGGATACCTACGGATGTGGAATATGCCTCGGAATTCCGTTATCGCAATCCGGTAATTCATCCCGACGATGTGGTGATAGCTATCTCACAGTCGGGCGAAACGGCCGATACACTTGCTGCTGTGGAACTTGCGCGCCAGCAAGGTGCATACATCTACGGTATTTGTAATTCGGTAGGGTCATCCATACCGCGTAACACCGACACCGGTTGCTACATTCATGTCGGGCCGGAAATAGGTGTTGCATCGACCAAGGCATTTACAGGGCAAGTGACGGTGCTTGTCATGCTGGCATTATCGCTTGGCATATCCCGTGGTATTCTCAATTCCGAAGAGGCTAAAGATGCGGTGTCGCAACTTATACATATACCCAACATAATAAAGGAAACGCTCGATGCCATCAATCCGCAAGTGGAACAATTGGCAAAGATACTCACGTATGCCCGCAATGTGATTTATCTCGGACGCGGATATAATTATCCTGTAGCTCTTGAAGGAGCATTGAAATTGAAAGAAATTTCATATATCCATGCCGAGGGCTATCCTGCCGCCGAGATGAAACACGGACCTATTGCTCTTGTCGATGAGGATATGCCTGTTGTGGTGATTGCCACGCGCAATACCATGTATGACAAGGTGCGCAGCAATATGCAGGAGATAAAGGCTCGTCGTGGTCGCATCATAGCCATAATAACACAAGGCGACAAGGCAATGGAAGACCTTGCCGACGAGTGTATAGCACTGCCCGAAGTGCCGGAGTTCCTTGAACCGCTCATTACTACCATTCCCTTGCAGTTGCTTGCCTATCATGTGGCTGTGTGCAAGGGTAAGGACGTGGATCATCCGCGGAATCTTGCAAAATCGGTTACTGTGGAATAAAAAAAAACGTATATGGAAAATATATACCGTAAACTCAATAATAATGAGATTGCCATATTGAAATCGCAAGGGTGCGAAGCAGAAGAATGGCAATGCATAGACATAGCCGAGGAAACAGACCTTAGGCAAATAGTGAATGTCGTTTTCTCGGGAAATGTGAAAATCGGAAGGCTGGATAAATATTTCGACTTGCCGGGTGGATTGCGCCGGCGCAGTGGCGTGCGCAACATCACATTGCACAATGTGGAAATTGGCGACAACTGTCTTATCGAGAATGTTCGAGGCTATATTGCCAATTATCGCATCGGGAATGATACCGTAATTGACAACGTAGGCATTGTCGTTACAGATGAATGCAGCAGTTTCGGTAACGGCCTTGAAATTGCCGTGCTGAACGAAACGGGCGGACGGGAGGTGATGATGCACGACTGCTTGTCGGCTCATCAAGCCTATTTCATGGCTCTTTACAGGCATCGTCCGTTACTTATACAAAATATGAAAAAGATGATCGGTCGGTATGTCGAACAGGTGAGTAGCGATATAGGTAGCATTGGTTCTCACGTCGTTATATTCGATTGCGGAGAACTCCGTAACTTGCACGTTGGTGATTATTGTTCCATAATAGGAGCCGGTAAACTTGCAAACGGAAGCATAAACAGCGTGCGTGAGGCACCTGTAAAGATAGGTCGCAATGTGATATGTGAGGATTTCATTATTTCGAGCGGGTCGTCTGTTACAGAGGGTGTCGTGTTGTCACGCTGTTTTGTAGGGCAGGCTTGTGTAATGGGACATGGGTATTCGGCCTCGGAATCACTTTTCTTTGGCAACTGCCACGAAGAGAATGGCGAGGCTTGTGCCGTGTTTGCCGGCCCGTTTACTGTTACTCATCATAAATCGACTTTGTTGATTGCCAGCCAATTTTCATTCATGAATGCAGGGTCGGGGTCGAATCAGAGTAATCACATGTATAAACTTGGTCCCATTCATCAAGGGGCTATGGAACGGGGTGCAAAGACATCATCGGATTCCTATATATTGTGGCCGGCTCGTATCGGTGCATTTTCGCTCGTTATGGGACGCCATACCGACCATCCCGATACCAGTGATTTGCCATTTTCCTACCTTATAGAGCATGAAAACATGACTTATCTTTACCCTGCCCTTAACCTGAGGAGCGTAGGTACGATACGCGATGCACGGAAATGGCCGATGCGTGACAAACGTACTGATCCTAACCGCCTTGACCAGATAAATTACAATTTGCTGAGTCCTTACACTATCCAAAAGATGTTGAACGGCTGCAACATATTGAGAAACCTTCAACGCCTTGCCGGCGAAACATCGGTATTTTATTCTTATCAAAGCACTCGCATCAAGAATAGTTCGCTTGTTCGCGGCCTTGAACTTTATGGCATGGCAATAGATAAGTTTCTGGGCAATTCCATAATTAAGAGGCTTGAAGATTTTGTCCCGACATGCGATGAAGATATAAGGCGCAAGCTCAAGCCTGAGACTTCGATAGGATTAGGTGACTGGTGTGACCTTTCGGGATTGATAGCACCAAAAAGCGAAATCTTGCAGCTTATAGACGATATAGAGCAGGAACGCATTACTCGTGTCGATGATATCCATGACCGTTTTGCCAAGATGCATCGTAATTATTATGATTATGAGTGGACGTGGGCTTATGATAAGATTCTTGCATATTATAATCTTGTGCCCGAAGAGATTACTGCGGCTGATGTAATTGCAATCGTGGAACGATGGAAAAATGCCGTAGTGGGTATCGACAATCTTTTGTACAAGGATGCCAAAAAGGAATTTTCCCTCTCGGCTATGACCAGTTTCGGAGCCGATGGCAACCGTGAACAGCAAATAGAAGACTTCGAGCAGGTGCGGGGCGTGTTTGAGAGTAATGCTTCTGTAAAGTCGATTCTCGATCACATCAGGGTAAAGACAGCTCTTGGCAATGGAATAATTGCAGCTATGCAGCAAGCCATAAAATGAGCAGCTTGTATAATTGAGCACAATACGCTCAAATGCACGTCATAATGTGATTTGCATTTGAGTGCATTGTGCATTAATTTTGTGGGAAAGATTCGAGTATTACGTCATGCCTGCAAAGTTTAATCTGAATATATTGGGTTGTGGTTCGGCAACAGCCTCGTTACGGCATTTCCCATCGTGCCAAATTCTTGATATACGCGATAACCTGTTTATGATAGATTGTGGCGAAGGCGCGCAGTTGCAACTGCGCAAGATGTCGCTCAAATATGCACGGTTGGGACACATTTTCATTAGCCATCTACATGGCGATCATTGTTTTGGGCTGCCGGGGTTGTTGTCTACAATGGCTTTGCTCGGCAAGGCAGGAGATATTACGATACATACATTTGAAGAAGGACGGCACATTTTTAGCGAAATCCTCGAATTTTTCTGTCGAGAATTGTCGTTTAAAGTGCGATTTAATGTAATTGTGCCAAACACCGAGCAACTCGTTTATGAAGATGATGCTATAACGGTGCGTTCATTCCCGCTTTTTCATCGTGTGCCTACCGTTGGCTTTATATTTGCCGAGAAACCTAAATATCGCCACATACGGGGTGACATGGCCAAATTTTATGCTGTACCTCACTACATGATGAATGATTTGCGGATGGGAGCCGATTTCGTCACTCCTGAGGGGAAAGTGATACCTAATAACATATTGACTACCGATTCCGACCCATGTATAAGTTATGCGTATTGTTCCGATACAGTATGTTCACGACGAGTGGCCGGGTCGGTAAGGGGGGTTGATTGGCTATATCATGAATCTACCTATGATGCTTCTCTTTCCGAGAAAGCACGTGCTCGCGGTCATAGTACGAGTGCCGATGCAGCTTCTATTGCTGCTGCCGCCGGTGTGAAACATCTCATTTTAGGGCATTTTTCAAAACGTTACAACAATACACATCGACTTGTTGATGAGGCTCGTCGCATTTTCCCATCGACTATTGCCGCCGAAGAATGTATGTGTATCGACCTGACTCGTCCACCAAAACTGTAAATAATAACCGTGATTGATCAAGATGCCCTATGCATATTGATGCACGGCTTCTTTATGTACAGTGCAAACAGAATAACAACGATTTAAAATACAAGTGATATAATCGGATGTGCGTAATAATTGGGAAAGTGCCTCACAGTGGTTTAATTGTGTAATCAAAGTCGGAATTTATAAAGAGTGCTGCAACTTTTTGTGTGGTTTATTGCATCTAATGCATAAAAACGCCTTTATTCTTAAGGGTGATTATTAAGAATTAAAAAACAAAAGCAATATGAAACGCACAATTATGGCCGCAGCTGTGGCGGCATTTTTATCCACAGCTCCTGTGATGTGCTTGGCGACTTCGCCGGTACAGATTTCCAATTCGGGGAATAATATGATAACGGTGAAAACCGACAAAAAGACCATCGATATAACAGCCGACAGTACTGCTACCGGTGGAGTGTTTACTTCCATAATAGTGAATGGCGACACTGTGGTTTCAGCCGACATGAACAAACTGTTGATGGGTCGATTAAACGACACTGTTTTATCTTCGGCAAGGAATTCTGCTTCAGCTAATTACAATAATGAAGATTACGATGACAACGAGGATTATATGATTGCAATGGTCACCATAGTCGGCTTCTGGGGTATAATTTTAGTGGTTAGCATTACAGGATTGATAATTTATTATTTGAATCGTCGCAACAGGCTGCGTACCATTGAGAGAGCGATTGAGAACAATTATCAGTTGCCGGACAGTTTCTATTCCAATAAATCAAGACCACTTATATATAGTTCAGGTCCGGACTTGCCTCATCAACAGCCGGACAAAACACAAGAGGTGCTCAGATATGCCAACGAACGAGAAGTACGCCACGGTTTTAAACTCGCAATAGTTGGGTTAGGGCTGATTCTTTTCTTTGGATTGTTGGGAATTTATGCCCTTGCCGCACTGTCGGTGATTCCACTCATGCTTGGAGTATATAAAATATTGATAATCCCGTACTTGAGACGCAACAGCGATAGCAGTCGTGTGCCACAGGCGCCGCCACAATCCAAAGAAACACCTGAACCGCCTACATTTACACACGGTACAGAATCGCAACCGAAAGAAGAGAATTAAGTGTTTTGACCAATTACATGAAACGGTGAAAATGCTTACCAAGGTTGAAGAAATTAAATTGTTGGCGCAATGCGTCCTTGCCGACAACAGGGACGCATTCGGTCGGATAGTGGAGGCATATCGGAACGATATTGTGCGTTTCTTTCTCAACCTTACACTCGGCAACGATGCGTTGAGCGATGATCTCGCTCAGGAAACGTTTATTAAGGCGTATCTGAGCATTCGCAGTTTCAAAGGAATGTCGAGATTTCGTACATGGCTTTATCGAATTGCCTATAACGAATACTATGCGTGGTTGAGGAAAAGACACGAAGAACGCCTTGACGCTGATATGCCGGTTGATAATTTGTTGAGTGAAAGAGCCGAAGCCGTCAATGAAGCCGCCATTGACGTTCAAACAGCCATGCGGTTGCTAACCGAGCAGCAGCGAGTGGTTGTAACACTGTTTTATATCGACGATTTGCCCGTCAGGAAGATTGTTGACATAACAGGTATGCCTTCCGGCACTGTCAAATCACATTTGAGCCGTGCTAAGGCAAGATTGGCGCAATTACTTGAAAATAATGGAGAAAAATTATGAAACGAGATACTGTAGATGAAAAAATTGGCAGACTGCTCAAAAAACAATTGCCACCATCTGCCGAGAATAAGTGGTTTGTTCAAAAGGTACTCAACCGATTGCCGAATAAGCAACCCAAGAGTTATTTTTGGGTTGCTGCTATGGTTAATATTATGTGTATGGTAGTATGCCTCATAGGTTGGGTGTTATTTATTTTTTCACTCTCGCCAAACGTCATACTTGTCAAGGATGTTGTAGTAGGAACTATTTTGTTCGTTGTCACTGTCGCATTGTTTTGGCGTTGGATAGCCGACTTACTCATGTATAGTGAAACCTGACGGGATGGGAGAATGTAATTCGATTCGTTCCTTTGTCCATGGGTGGATGAACGATAGGGTTTCGGCATGGAGGCACAAGCGGTCAGCACTGCTTATGCCATAAAGCCGGTCTCCTGCTATTGGAGAATTAAGCCCCTGTGTATGAGCCGTATGCACTCTTAATTGGTGAGTACGGCCTGTGTACGGGTATAAGTACACTAAAGTTTTGCCGTTCTGATGATAACGCTTTACCACCTCATAATGTGTTATGGCACAGGCTCCGTTGATTTTGTCCACCGCCTGCATGGGGCGGTTTTCATAATCGGGGCGCAATGGCAATTCTATAATGCCACTGTCCAGTTCAACTAAGCCATCAAGCAAGGCTGCATACCGCTTTGAAATTTCCCTGCCGGCAAACGAGGTTTGCAACCGTTTTTGAGTTTCTTTATCTCGGGCAAACAGAACTATGCCCGAAGTGTCCATGTCGAGGCGATGTACCGCGAAAAGGCTAAAATGCTTTTGCAGCAATTCAATGAGCGATGTACCACAATTTCGTCCCGGGACGGTAGGTATTCCTTCAGGTTTGTCAACGGCTATTAACCATTTGTCCTCATATATCACTTTAACATCGGGGTATGACTGCCCCGTGTAGGGTGGATCGATTTCCATATCAAGCCCTTGCAACATGAACGAGAGTATTGGCAGGCATTTGCCTCTGCAAGCAGTGTAGAACCTGCCGTCGTGACGTACTAATTCACCACATTGCCGTCCATACCAGAATTCAGCGATTGCCAACGGTCTCAAACCATGCAGATAGGCATATTGCAACAGCCGTGGGGCAGCGCATTCACCGGCTCCGGCAGGAGGTATATGTTGTGGTGTGGTAGAAAATATTTCAAGCAGGTTGCGTCGTTCTCCCCGTGCATTGAGCATCACAAATTGCGAAAAAATCCATTGTTGCAATGCGATGGAACGGTGATGTCGTTCGTTTTTTAGCTCATTCAAGCGGGATTCAAGACACTTTACGGCGGTTTGCGCGGCTTCGAGCCGTTCGTTCCACCTTTTGCGCAACCGCTTCAACTCGGCCTTTTGGAATTGACTCTCTCTGATTAGTTGTTCCTTGTTGGAGTATCCAGCCTGTCGGGCAGTATCACGTTTGGCTTTCGACTGTGCCATAATGTGCTTGTAACCGTCGATGTCGGCCTGTGCCATGCGTTCTGTCGCTTCCACTTTGGCTCTTTCGTTAGCAAGCTGTGAACTGCTTGCCAACTTGCTAATCTCGTGGTTGATTTTCGTTATTTCAGCCTCTTCACGCTTGAAATATCCATCGGCAACCGTCAAGTCATAAACAGGAGGCACAAAGTAACGTTGAGCCAAGCGGCTTTGTTCCAACGACCCCGAGTAGGCGGCGATATATCTGCAATCGCCGGCGGCTGTGGCTACGACAAGCACCCCGAGCATTTTCCCTTGTCCGAGTTCGGAGGCAAGTTCAGGAATGGCAGCAATATATTCCCTCACCTGCACGGCAGCCATCACTGCCAACCGGTGAGGGATATAGTTAAATGGAGAATTAAGCCGCTTTGGCGGTTCAATTTCCGAAATATCGGCATTGAAACGATGGATTACTTCACTTTCCACTCAAAGCCATCTTTGGTGTCCTTTACATCAAAGCCTATTTCAGCAAGACGGTTGCGAATGAGGTCGCTCGTAGTCCAATCTTTTCTGGACTTGGCATCTTTGCGTATTTCAAGCAGCAAATCCACAGCCTGCTCATACGGTTTGAGGTTGATGTTGCCACTCTCTCGCTCGTCATAGATGCCGAGAATATCGAAAAGGAATGTTTTGAAAGTCGTTTTCAACTGTTGCAAGTCGGCTTCTGAAATCGTGGCTTTGCCATCGTTCACCTGATTTATGGCACGGCAAGCCTCAAACAAATGTGCTATGACGATAGGTGTGTTCAGGTCATCGTTCATCGCCTCGTGGCATTTGGCATCGAGATCGCCGACATTTACCGTCGAGGTTACAGAGGGTTTCAATTCGTTAAGTCGTTTCCATCCATCGAGCATACGTTCATAGGCTTTTTCGGCAGCCTGCAGAGCTTCGTTAGAGAAATCCACCGTGCCGCCATAGTGGGCTTGCAGGATGAAGAAGCGTATCGTCATCGGTGAATATGGCTGCGACAGCAGGTCTGTCCGGCTACCGGTGAAGAACTCATCGAGGGTTATGAAATTGCCGAGCGACTTGCCCATTTTCTGCCCATTGATGGTGATCATGTTGTTGTGCATCCAGTATCGCACCGCATCGTGTCCCGAGTGAGCTACCGATTGAGCAATTTCACACTCGTGATGAGGGAATACAAGATCCATGCCTCCACCATGTATGTCGAATGTTTCGCCGAGGTACTTCTGTCCCATGGTGGAGCATTCGAGATGCCAGCCCGGAAAGCCCTCGCTCCAAGGCGATGGCCAATGCATTATATGTTCGGGTGCGGCCTTTTTCCACAGGGCAAAATCTGAAGGATTGTGCTTTTCCTGTTGTCCGTCGAGCCGGCGTGTGGCACTGAACAGTTCATCGATATTGCGACCCGACAATTTCCCGTAATGAAAATCTTGGTTGTACTTGGGTACATCGAAATATACCGACCCGTTGCTTACATAGGCATATCCGTGGTTGAGTATTTCTTTTATATATTCTATTTGCTCGATAATATGTCCCGAGGCAAAAGGCTCGATGCTTGGCGGCAACACATTGAGCCGCTCCATGGACTTATGGTAGCGGTTGACGTAGTATTGCACAACTTCCATCGGCTCAAGTTTCTCAAGACGGGCTTTCTTGGCAACCTTGTCCTCGCCTTCATCAGCATCATGTTCAAGGTGTCCCACATCGGTAATGTTGCGCACATACCGCACTTTGTAACCGAGATGTCGCAAATAGCGGAAAAGGATGTCGAATGTGATTGCCGGTCGTGCATGGCCAAGGTGTGCATCGCCATATACCGTAGGACCACACACATACATTCCCACAAACGGCTCGTGCAGCGGTATGAACTGCTCCTTGCGGCGAGTCAGCGTGTTATATATATATAACGGATGTTCCATTCTGGTAATATGTGTTTATTGTGTTATGCTTGACCGTTCGGGCCCATGAAAGGCGGTATGTTGCCTTGAGAGCCGTTCCCCGGCACCTTTGGTGTTATTGTGCCGAATGTCTTTTCATACTTGTTGATATTGTCCTGAAGAGCAAAAAGGAGTTGTTTTGCATTCTCGGGTGTCATGATGATGCGAGTCTGCACCTTGGCTTGCGGCGTATTGGGCGTGAGGCATATCATATCGAAGAAAAACTCTGCCGGCCCGTGGCTGATTACTGCAAGATTGGCATACTTTCCTTGTGCCACTTCGGGCGAAATCTCAATTTTTATTTCTTTTTTTTCTTGTGACATAATGATTTGTGCTTATTTAGTTTGTTTTTGTAAAATCATAATATTGTGTATCGGGATAAGCCACGTCGTTGAGGTGTATTCTTAACGTTTTACAAGACTGCAAATTCCATACCGCACCTACGTGGAACGACGCGTAGCACCGCCGCCAGAAGTAGGTCTGTGCTCCCATCATGTTGTGTGACAGGTAGCAATGTACCGTATCCTCATGCCAAGTGTCATAGTCCATCACCAGTGTCAACAGCCGTGCCGCGTTGGTGTATTTTACACGGCAATAAATGTTTATGTATTCTCCGGTGCGCCAGATGCTGTTGAGGTTAACCGAGTCCATTGCCAGCGATGCCATGTTCAATGTGTATCGCAGCGAGTCGGTTATGGCTTGTGTGTATCCTTTGGCAGTGATGTCTATCGAGCCGTCGTCGTTGGTGCTGTTGATTATGTAGTTGAGCAGCAGGCGGTCGCCTGTGTCAAGGCCGGCAGATGAAAGGCTTACTGCCGCCAACGGGTCAATCAGGGTTTTAGGCTCGATGTCATTGACAGGGTAGTCGATATAGACATCTCCGCCGAGACTGTCGTCATACCCCATGTATGTCACCATGTCGTAGCGGAAATCTCCGTATTGATAGTAGTCGTCATCATTGCACGACGTGATGGTAACCAATAGCATTGCAGCCGGCAATATGTGCATAATGTACTTCTTCATATGGCATCGTCGATGTTGTCGGTGATTTTTCCATCGCTCATGCGTATTATGCGGTCGGCACCATTGGCAAGGGTTTCATCGTGGGTTACGATGACAAATGTTTGTTTCAGCTCGTCGCGCAGTCTGAAAAACAGACGGTGTAACTCCGATTTGTTCTCACTGTCGAGGCTGCCCGAAGGCTCATCGGCAAACACCACGGCAGGATGGTTTACAAGTGCGCGGGCTACTGCCACACGCTGCCGTTCTCCACCCGATAATTGTGCCGGTTTATGGTCAAAACGATTTGCAAGTCCCATATAATCGAGTAGTTCCATTGCACGGCGGCGAGATTCGCTTTGCTTGTCACCGCCGATAAGTGCCGGTATCATTACATTTTCTATGGCTGTAAATTCGGGCAGCAATTGGTGGAACTGGAACACAAAGCCTATGTTGCGGTTTCGGAATCTGGCAAGGTCGCGTTCGCCAAGTTGCATGACATTTTTACCGTCATATTCCACGGTGCCGTCATCGGGGCTGTCGAGTGTGCCCAATATTTGCAGCAAAGTGGTCTTTCCTGCTCCGCTGCGACCTATGACAGACACTATTTCCTGTTGCCCGATGTTGAGCGACACGTTACGCAGCACGTGTAACTGTCCGAAATGCTTATTTATGTTTTTCGCTTCAATCATTTGTCTTTCAATTTGTCGATTACGTGGGCGGCAAGCATACAGCCAAATATGCATGGCAGGTAACTCACCGTTCCATAACTCGACCGCTTGTTTTGCAACTCATCGGTCATGACGAGTGATGCTTCTATCGGCAGTTCTTCGCTCCATACAACTGTCAGCCCATGGTTGAATCCGTGTCGTCGCAGTCGCGTCCGCACCACTCGTGCCAGTCCGTCGCTATGTGTCTGCGATATGTCGGCATATCTGACAGCTGTCGGGTCGATGCGTCCGCCGGCACCCATCGACGAGATTATGTTGATGCCATTGCGTAAGCAATACTCTATTAGAGCCACCTTGGGTGCAACCGAGTCTATTGCATCGATGACAAAATCGGGGCTGTCGCTTAAGATATTGCCAACTACATCAGGAGTTATAAACAATTTCAACGCTTCGGCCTGCACTTCAGGGTTGATGTCGGTAATGCGCTGCCGCATCACTTGCACCTTGTCGAGCCCTATGGTAGAGTGAAGAGCCGGAAGCTGGCGGTTGATGTTGCTTGGGCTCACTGTGTCACCATCTATAAGCGTGATTCGTCCTATGCCGGCGCGGGCAATCATTTCGGCGGCATAGGCTCCAACTCCGCCCACGCCAACTACCACCACATGGGCAGCAGCAAGGTTGCTGACAGCCTTTTGCCCCATAAGCAGATATGTCCGCTCAGCCCAGTCTTGCATCTTGTGTTGTTTCGATTCCACGAAATTACAAAAATTCTCCGATTAGTAACTACAATCTTTACATTAAAAAGCACAATCAGACGCAAGACGGCTGTGGCATTTACGTCTGTTTGCGCATTGTGCCGGTTATGCCCACAATGCAATGGCGGGCTCGAAAAGATGTGTGCGCAAAATCTTCATTAAAATCGGGAAATGTTTTTTTATTTAGTTGGAAACTATTACTTTTGCAAATCAAAAAAATCAGAATAATTTAAAAATACCATAATTACAGAAATGGCTAAGAAAGAGAATCCTCGTACGTCGATTGATGAGCTTAATGAGTCATTGTCATCGATTGAGCAAAAAGTAGAGCAGAACAAGAATTACATTTATTGGGTGTGTGGAGCAATAGTGGTTATTGCTATTGTCATACTTGGTTACGTCTATGGCATCCGTAATCCTAACATAGAGAATGCGACTGCCGAAATATCGCATGCCGACATGCAATTGGCTCAAGGAAATGACTCGATTGCCCTTATACAATATATGGCTGTGGCAGACAATTACAGCAACTCTGTAGCAAATCGTGCCAGCCTCAATGCGGCTATTCTACTATTTAACGGTGAAAAATATGACGAAGCAATAAGCTATATCAATAAATTCGACCCCGAGGGCATTATTGTTGGACCTGCTTCCCAATCGTTGCTTGGCGACTGCTATGTCAATACCGGGAAATATACCGAAGCACTCGCTGCTTATGACAAGGCTATTTCACTGTCAAACGACAATAGCTATTATACACCTTTGTTCATGGTGAAAAAGGCTACCATCTACCGCGAACAGAAAAATTATGCTGCCGAGGCAGATGTGTTTCAAGCAATCAAGGATAAATATCCCGATTTTTCGCGTAATTACAGCTTTAATGTTGATAAATATCTGAGCCGTGCACGCGCTATGGCAGGCAAGTGATATTCGAAAGAGGAGAAAAATCTAAAAAAACGAGGAATTGGAGATTTGCAGGCAATGCAATTTCCAATTCCTCGCTTTTTTATAAATTTGGGTGGATTAATGGTGAAATGTATAAAAACGCAGATTTATAATTGTGCTTGTGGGGATTTGTTGCTTGGATCTTTCGGCGGCAAATTATGCTTGTGCAATTGGGTCGGCGGGCGGCATCAAGGCAGAATCGACCGGCGCGTGCAACGCATTTTACAAGCCGGTTATGAAAAGGGGACTTCAGACGTTATACAAAAGGCAATAAAACAATTGGATGAATATTTCGACCGTAAACGAATGCCGAGGTTTGACATACCGTTGCTTTTTGCCGGCAGTGATTTTCAAATGAAGGTATGGCATGAATTGATGAATATTCCGTATGGGGCAACAGTTTCATACTGCAAGGTTGCTGCGCGCATAGGTATGCCGCACGCTGTCAGGGCAGTTGCCAATGCCATAGCAACTAATGCCATTTCCATCTTTGTCCCTTGCCACAGGGTGGTTGGCAGCAACAATTCGCTTGTCGGGTATGATGGCGGACTCGAAGCAAAAAAGTTTTTGCTTGATTTGGAAGGTGTGTCAGTATGAATTGTGAAAAAGCAGGGCGATAACAAGAGGGTGACCCAAAAGTCAGTACCGACTGACGGGTCGCCCTTTTTTGTTGTCTCCATCGATATTCTTGCAAGATATAAAAGTTAACGGTTATCCTCCTGAAAAAGAAGAA
>CAYNBZ010000053.1:0-15436 GCA_964395975.1 uncultured Muribaculaceae bacterium
ATCAATGACGGACAACTGACTTTGTTTTGACTTTATATCGAACTCACGTTAAATATGCCACAACAGACCTTTTCGGACATTAAAATTAGCATCAATAAATATGTATAACACACATTTGCATCCATCGATGATACCTACGATACACCAACGGATGCAAACAAATAAAAAAACGGATAAAATAATTTCAAATCGACACTTTCCTTCCACCAAGGAATATGCCTCTTATAGCAGAAGATGTGTAAGCATACGGGATAAAATCGATTGAAGGCAACGGAGTTGTAATGTAAAAATCGGCACATTTGCCAACAGCTATCGAGCCGTAATCATGGCTAAGTCCCATGGCACAAGCTGCATTAATGGTAGCAGCATTAATGGCCTCGACCGGCAACAATCTCATTTTGATACAGGCAAGTGACACCACAAACTTCATGTCGCCCGAAGGGGTCGAGCCGGGATTGTAATCACTGGCAACGGCCACACTGCAACCGGCATCAATCATCTTGCGCAACGGTGCATACGGCATATTCAAGAAAAACGATGTGCCGGGCAATCCTGTTGGAATGGTTTCGGACATGCGCAACATCTCTATCTCGGCATCGGTGACTTGTTCAAGGTGATCAACCGACAGTGCACCATGCTCTACTGCCACTTTCACTCCGCCCGATGCAGCAAGTTCATCAGCATGTATTTTAGGCTTCATCCCCCACTTATCACCAGCCTCAAGTATTCGCGAGGTTTCTTCAGGAGTGAAAAAGCCTTCATCGCAAAACACGTCTATAAACTCTGCAAGCCGCTCCCGTCCCACCTCCGGAATCATCTCATCAATCAACATATCGACATATTGCTCTTTTGAATAGCCACGCCCCACGGCATGAGCGCCAAGAAATGTTGCCGACACGTGCATTGGAACACTCTCCTTTATACGCCTTATCACTCGCAGCATCTTAAGTTCATCGGCCATGTTCAGACCATAACCGCTTTTAATTTCTACGCAGCCGGTTCCTTTTGACATGATTTCGTACACGCGCTGCATCGATTGCTCAAAAAGTTCATCTTCAGAGTATGTATGCAACAAATCGGCAGAATTGAGGATACCCCCTCCACGCCTTGCAATCTCGGCATAACTCAATCCACGTATTTTGTCGACAAATTCCCCTTCCCTGCTGCCGGCGTATACTATGTGCGTGTGCGGATCGCACCATGACGGCAATACCATACCACCTTTGGCATCTATCGTTTCATCGCCCCGTAAACCCTCGACAGGCAATTCCGACATAGAACCAAAAGCAACAATCCTCCCGTTTTCGGCAATCAAATAAGCATCATTCATCATGTCGAGATGCCCCATCTCGCTGCCATGCAACCGCAACCTGCGCACATGGTCGCAAACAAGTGTTGCAATATTGGTTACTATCAATCGCATAGTTCACAATCATTGTGTTGCAGGAATTCTACCGAATGCTGTATGTGCGGATACATAACCTCATCATTCACTATAAACGGTACCACCTTACGATACTTATCATATATAGATTCAATCAAAGGCGACGACTTGAGCGGCCTGCGGAAATCAAGAGCCTGAGCAGCATTAAACAGTTCGATGGCCAACACACGGCGGGTGTTCAATACCACCTTATATAGCTTTATGGCAGCGTTCGCCCCCATACTGACATGATCTTCCTGCCCCTGACATGATGGTATGCTATCGACCGAAGCAGGAGAACACAAACTCTTGTTAAGGCTCACAACGGAGGCAGCCGTGTATTGAGTAATCATAAAGCCGCTGTTCACTCCCGGATTTGCGACAAGGAAACTCGGCAATCCGCGAGTGCCTGAAATGAGTTTGTAGATGCGACGTTCTGATATATTTGCCAATTCACTTATCGCTATGGCAAGGAAGTCCATCGGCAACGCAATAGGTTCACCATGGAAATTTCCGGCCGATATAATCAAATCTTCATCAGGGCATACTGTAGGATTATCGGTAGCTGAATTTATCTCGGTGTCAATAACCGACTCTACATAGCGAAGCGTATCTTTAGCCGCACCATGCACCTGTGGTATACAACGAAATGAATATGGATCTTGTACATACGACTTAGGTGTGTTGACAATCTCACTACCGACAAGCAACCGCCTTATACAAGCCGCCGTTTCTATCTGTCCCTTATGAGGCCTGACACGATGCACGGCATCGGTAAACGGCTCGACAAGCCCACAATAAGCATCTAGCGACATCGCCGATATCGCATCTGCCCACCTGCTCAGGCGATCACCTTCGAGCAACGACCACACGGCAAACGCACTCATGTTTTGCGTACCGTTGAGCAATGCAAGCCCTTCCTTAGAAGCAAGCTGTATGGCTTTCCATCCCTTGCGGCGCAATATATCGGCACCCGACATGATTTTTCCCTTGTATTCCACCTCACCAAGCCCCACAAGTGGCAGGCACAGGTGGGCAAGCGGCACAAGGTCGCCCGATGCTCCCAACGAGCCCTGCATGTACACGACAGGATAGATATCATTGTTGAAAAATGCCACAAGCCTTTCGACCGTATCAAGCTTGCAACCCGAATAACCGTAACTTAACGACTGCACCTTCAACAAAAGCATTATTTTTACTATTTCGTTAGGAACACGGTCGCCGGTGCCACAAGCGTGCGACATCATCAAATTGATTTGTAACTGTGCAAGATGATCGTTGCCAATCGATACGTTGCACAATGAACCGAAGCCGGTAGTGACCCCATAAATAGGAGCGTGATTCTCTACGATTTTCTTGTCAAGGTATTCGCGACATTTTACGATACGGTTGCGAACATCCTCACTGAGTTCTATTTTCCACCCGTTATGTATAATCTCACCGATTCGTTTAATGGTAAGATGTTCTACCGATATTTTATGTACCATAATGACTGCAATATTTTATATGCGTGTCTGCACAAGACACCGTGTATATAGCATTTTAATTGTGAGTCGTATCATAAGTTTTCGAGAATACTGTCATCGACAAGATTTGGCATAGTGACTTTCAAATTGGGATTCTGCGCCATTGCTCGCTCGATGCTGCGCATAGAACCGTCATTACGTGCCCAACTGCGACGAGCTATGCCATTGTTCACATCCCAATAGAGCATTTCACGTATATGTCGTTCACTGTCAGGCGAACCATCGACCAGCATTCCGAAACCACCGTTGATTACTTCTCCCCAACCGACACCGCCGCCATTGTGCAGCGACACCCATGTTGCGCCACGGAAAGCATCGCCAATGACATTTTGTACGGCCATATCGGCACAAAATTGCGAGCCGTCATATATATTGCTCGTTTCACGGAATGGCGAGTCGGTTCCCGACACATCGTGATGGTCACGTCCCAACACTACAGGGCAACTGATTTCTCCACTCGCAACGGCATGGTTGAATGCAAGAGCTATCTTGATCCGTCCCTCTGCATCGGCATACAGAATGCGAGCCTGTGATCCCACCACCAGATGGTTGCGCCCTGCTTCTTTTATCCAATGTATATTGTCATCGAGTTGCCCTCGAATCTCATCGGGAGCGTCTTTCCTTATCTCCTCAAGAGCCTCAATTGCCAGACGGTCGGTAATGGCAAGGTCTTCGGGATTGCCTGAAGTGCATACCCATCTGAACGGGCCAAATCCATAATCAAAAAACATGGGACCCATTATATCCTGCACATACGACGGATAACGGAAATGCCCGTCGGTCTGCAATATATCGGCTCCGGCACGCTGAGATTGAAGCAAGAAAGCGTTGCCATAATCAAAGAAGTACATTCCACGGGAAGCAAGTTTGTTAATTGCCGCCACTTGACGACGCAACGAAGCCTCAACCTTCTCCTTGAACAAGGCAGGGTCATCCGCCATCATCCGTTTTGATTCTTCGAATGTCTGCCCTACAGGGTAATAACCTCCCGCCCAAGGATTGTGCAATGAAGTCTGGTCGCTGCCAAGGTCAACACGAATATCTTCATCGACAAGGCGTTCCCACAAATCAACCACATTTCCGACATAAGCCATCGACACGACCTTACGTTCTGCGACAGCCGCCCTCACTGCAGGTATCAATTCATCAAGGTCATAATGAAGTTCATCGACCCACCCTTGGTCGTAACGTTTCTGCGCAGCCTGCGGATTGATTTCGGCAACAATGCTCACCACGCCGGCAATATTTCCGGCCTTGGGCTGCGCACCCGACATTCCGCCAAGCCCCGAAGAAACGAACAACATGCCATGAACATCATTGCGCCCCGGGCAGTCGGCAAGCTTCTTTCGTGCGGCATTGAGCACGGTTATCGTAGTACCATGCACAATACCTTGCGGCCCGATATACATATATGACCCTGCGGTCATCTGCCCATACTGACTCACACCAAGTGCATTAAGGCGTTCCCAATCATCGGGTTTGGAATAGTTGGGTATAACCATGCCGTTGGTGACCACCACCCGCGGTGCTTCTTTATGCGACGGGAACAGTCCGAGCGGATGTCCTGAATACATCACAAGCGTCTGCTCATCAGTCATTTCACTCAGATATTTCATTGTCAACAGATACTGCGCCCAGTTCTGGAATGCTGCACCATTGCCACCATATACAATCAGTTCGTGAGGATGCTGAGCCACAGCAGGATTCAAATTGTTTTGTATCATCAACATGATCGCAGCAGCTTGCGCTGAACGATGCGGATACTCATCAATCGGACGGGCATACATTTCATAACGGGGACGGAAACGATACATATATATACGTCCATACCTCGCCAATTCTTCGGCAAACTCAGGCGCAAGAGTTGCATGAAATTTACGAGGGAAATAACGCAACGCATTGCGTATGGCAAGTTTCTTTTCATCAGCTGTCAGTATCTCTTTTCGTCGAGGAGCATGGTTGACAGTTTCATCGTATGGTTGTGGCTGCGGCAACTCATCGGGAATACCGGCTCGAATCTGCCGTGCAAATTCTTCTTTTATCATGTCATTTGATTTTTTCATTCACAATTTTCAATATTTCACTTTCTGCATCGACGGCGGCAGCAACAAGCCTGTCGGCCTCGGCAATCAAGGCATTGGCATGTGTTTTGTCGTTCAAGCCCGATGCATTAACCTTTACATTCAATCCAGCACCAAGTATGGCACCACGTGTCGCAATAGCTCCAACTCCGGCATCCGACACACTGTTTGGATTACCGTCCTCTGCCATAGCTTTGCATATTTCAAATATTTCATAAGCGATATGCATTGTTTCAAGCGGTACTTGCGCGGCAACGAGCGTAGCTCTCTCAATAGCCTCGGCTCGCAGCTGTTTTTCTTCATCGCTGCCCTTGGGCATCGACAAGGCATTCATTATGGAATTAAATGCTTTTGTATCCTCATCTACAAGGCATAGCAGCCGTGCTTCGAGTTTTATGCCCTTTTCTGCCCACAGACTGAATTCTTCCCACCTGTCGTCCCAACCGGCCTTATGTGCCGACAAATTAGCTACCATCGTGGAAAGTGCCGCTCCAAGTGCACCCATATATGCCGAAACCGAGCCTCCACCCGGAGCCGGTGACTCACGAGCCGTTTCATCGGCAAATCCTCTTACGCTCATATCGACAAGTGCATTGCAGGTACAGTTCCCATCATCGAGCAAATATTCGATGACCTTTTCTTTGGAATTGAACGGGCGTAAATCGTCAAGTCCCATCGACTTGATGGCAATCTTGATAATGTCTTCTTTCGGAATTCCATCGGAGCGGTGCTGCAATCTGAGATAATGCCGACCGGCATCGAGCAACGCGCGCTCCGGCACAAGGCCTACAATCTCAGTGCCTGTAACGCGCAAGCCACGAAGTGCAGCACAACGGCACACCTCATCAAAAGCCTTGTGCAACGGGGTGATGCCTATATTGGTTATATTCATCGACACTTGGGCTATTCCATATTCCTCGATATACCACCCAATGGCTTTCGTAGCCTTTAGTGTGCCGGGACGCATGATTTTTCGCCCTGATGCATCGGTTTTTATTTTACCCGTTATAGGGTTACCCTCTCGTTCAGGACGTCCTTTCTCGCGCACATCAAAAGCCACGGCGTTGGCCCGACGGGTAGAAGTGGTATTCAGGTTAAAATTGACAGCTATAAGAAAGTCACGTGCACCCACCACAGTACAACCTGTGCAGGCAATCCGTTCATCGAACGGACGAGCCCCGAAGTCGGGAGCCTCGGCAGCATCCGTCAACCGTTCGGCAATAGCCTCATACTCGCCTTTGCGACATATGGCAAGGTTACGCCTCTCGGGGCGGAAAGCCGCAGCCTCATAACAATAACACGGTATCGACAATTCATCGGCAATGCGCTTGGCAAGTCTTCGTGCAATCTCGGCACATTCCTCAAGTGTTATACCACTCACCGGAACTATAGGCAAAACATCGGTAGCACCGATGCGAGGATGCGCACCATGATGATGCCTCATGTCTATCACCTCGCCGGCTTTTTGTACTGCTTTGAATGCAGCTTCGGCCACGGCTTCGGGTGAACCCACAAAAGTCACCACCGTGCGGTTTGTGGCCTCTCCGGGGTCAACATTGAGCAACCTAATGCCTTCTACAGCCTCAATGGCATCGGTTATTTGTTTTATCACTTTTTTGTCGCGTCCCTCACTGAAGTTGGGTACACATTCCACAATCCGTCTGTCCATAGTCACATATCCAGTTTTTTATTCAAAGTTAAGGCAAATCGGCCATACTTACAAATCACAGTGCAAAAAACAACACACCTCACGATATGCGACATGAAAAAGCGAGGGAGTATTCTGTCGATTAATTAGAAACACCCTCGCTTGTAATTTAATGTTAATCTATATACTATCCGATTTAATCTTCATCGGCATTGATAGCTTCATAAGCCTTGAGCAATTTCTCTTGAACATCACCAGGTACAAGTTCGTATGACGCAAATTTCATGGTAAACGATGAACGACCTCCGGTGATGGAACTTAATGCAGTCGAATATGACGACATCTCTTTCAACGGCACTTTGGCAGAAATCTTTTCAAGTCCCTTTTCGCTGCTCATTCCCATGATTATGGCACGACGAGATTGCAAGTCGCTCATCACATCGCCCATTTTATCGGAAGGAACAAGCACTTCCACATCATAAATCGGTTCAAGGATTTTAGGATTGGCACTCTTGAAGGCATCGCTAAAAGCATGACGGCCTGCAAGACGGAACGATATTTCGTTTGAATCAACCGGGTGCATCTTTCCATCGTATATGCACACTTGCACATCACGTGCATACGATCCTGTGAGCGGACCTTGTTCCATGCGATCCATGATACCTTTCACGATAGCCGGAATGAACCGTGCATCGATGGCACCACCGACTATACAATTGTGTACCACAAGCTTGCCACCCCATTCAAGCAAAATTTCTTGGGTATCCTTTATGTTCATCTTATACTCTTGATTGCCGAATTTATAGCTTTCAGGTTTTGGCATACCATCAACATACGGCTCTATAATCAAGTGTACCTCGCCAAACTGCCCTGCACCACCCGATTGCTTCTTGTGCCTATAGTCGGCACGGGCAGCCTTAGTGATGGTTTCTCGATATGGAATACGAGGCTCTGAGAATGTTACATTCAGCTTGTCGTTATTTTCTATTCGCCATTTCAGGGTACGCAAGTGGAATTCACCCTGTCCCGAAACTATCGTCTGCTTCAATTCCTTCGACTGCACTACGACCCATGTGGGATCTTCCTCATGCATACGGTTCAAAATTTCGCTCAATTTCTCGGCATCTGCTTCGTTTTCAGGTTTTATGGCACGAGAGAATTTCGGGTCGGGATAGCGTATGAAGTCATACCGGCTCTCAAAACCTTTCTCGTTAAGCGTATTTCCGGTTTTCAGATCTTTCATCTTTACCGTTGCGCCTATATCACCGGCTTTCAGTTCTTCGACAGGGGTTCGTATTTGCCCACAAACACAAAATATTTGAGCCAGCCGCTCTTTACTACCTTTATTGACATTGATTAAATCGACTCCGGCTTTCAGTGTACCCGACATCACTTTAAAATAAGATACATCGCCTATATGCGGCTCAACCGTTGTCTTAAATACGAACAGGCTTACAGGACTGTTGGAATCGGGCTTGACTTCATTCATGTCGGTATCGACAGGAGCCGGCATATCTTCAACAAATGGCACTACATTGCCAAGGAATTCCATCATGCGCCGCACTCCCATGTCTTTCAATGCACTCACGCAAAATACGGGATAAATGCTGCGATCCACAAGCCCCTTGCGGATACCTTCACGCATCTCGTCTTCGGTCAATGTTCCATTCTCAAAATATTTGTCCATGAGAGTCTCATCATTTTCAGCGGCAGCTTCCACAAGCACCTGCTGCATTGCCTTTGCCTTGTCAAGATATTCGGCCGGTACATCGGTAATCGTTGGTACTCCGCCATCAGGACCCCATGAATATTTCTTCATGAGCAACACATCAATCATTGAGTTGAATTTTGGTCCACACTCTATAGGGAACTGTATAGGCACGACATGCGAACCGAACGTTTCTTTCAACTGGTGCATTACATTGTCATAGTCACACTTCTCTCCATCAAGCTGGTTAATAGCAAAAATTACGGGTTTTTTCTCATGTTCGGTAACTCGAAAGATATTTTGCGTACCCACTTCCACACCATATTGCCCATCGATGACAATCACTGCAGTGTCGGTGACATTCATGGCTGTGATAGCATTCCCAACAAAGTCGTCACTACCCGGACAATCTATCACATTGAGTTTCTTATTCAAAAATTCGGCATAAAAAATCGTAGAAAAAACCGAATAACCATATTCTTTCTCTACGGGAAAATAATCACAAACCGTATTTCCTGCTTCAACAGTTCCACGACGTTTTATAACACCACACTCGTAAAGCATAGCTTCGGCGAGTGTGGTTTTCCCGGATCCTTTACTACCCACAAGGGAAATGTTTTTGATTTCGTTTGTTTCGTAAACTTTCATGTTATCAGTTTTTTAAATTGAATGATTCAAAATGGTTTTTCAAAAGTGGACGCAAATTATAAATTTATTTCCTAATTTCCCATTAATTTTATATGTTACACAACATAGAATTATCAAAGGTTCTATGTCTTGAATATTCCACTTGTGCTATATTTTTGAGCTCGTCATTAATGAACTTGGTAGTACCATGATGAGCTTGATTTCGGACTTTGACAGGGTTGAAGCGCAATGATACGTGCACTTCTTGGTGGGTTTAAGCGTATATCTTGTCATCATGGCATCAAAAAACTTGCAGAAATCATCTGCCACACAAAATAATTCTATAACTTTGCTTTCGGTGATCATAGCGATTATTATTCGTGATTCTTTCTTCTTAGCACTATAAAGACCCGACATTTTTTTTCGCTAATCATCTGATTTATAAAATACTTATATTTCGTTGAACTCACGTTAATTTAATTCCGCCAACGGGTAGATAAAATGAATATAAAAATTGATATTCAAGATTTGAAATATATGCTGGATAATACTCCGGCAAGTCAAAACATCATGCTCACAGGTAGGCATGGTATTGGTAAATCGGAAATACTGACAAACTATTTTGCAGAAAAAGGAATGAAGGTTATAACCCTATTCCTTGGGCAAATGAGTGACCCTGGAGACCTTATAGGCCTGCCAGACAAGACTGGTGAGAAAACCGTTTTCCGCCCGCCTTATTGGTTCCCTCTTGACGGTAAACCTATTGTCCTTTTTCTTGACGAATTAAATCGTGCTAGACCAGAAGTGTTACAGACTATTATGGACTTGGCCTTGAATCGAAAACTTGCAGGACGAGATTTGCCAGAAGGAAGCCGAGTTATCGCAGCAGTAAACGAAGGTGAGGAATATCAACTCACAGACCTCGACCCTGCGCTAGTTTCTCGTTTTAATGTGTTTCGATTTGAACCTTCTGTTCAAGAGTGGATTTTGTGGGCTAAAAAGAATGATCTTGACCATCGCGTCATTGGATTTATTTCTGAAAATCCTCAATGGCTTGACAAAGATCCAAATGCAGAAGAAGGTGCTGATACAGGTTTGGACAAAACACCTGATAGACGTGCATGGAAACGTGTATCAGATGTAATTAAGCATATTCCTAAACTGGGAAATCGTGATATTAAACTTATTTCAAGTATCATTGGAGTAAAAGCAACGAATCTCTTTGTGACAAAGATGGCACAAATAAAGCAAGTCGATATTAAAGATTTTCTGAAAGACTTTTCTAAATACGGCCCACAGCTTGTTACTTTCAAACCACATGATTTCGTTGTTATCAACGAAGATATTTTCCAATATCTGGAAGCCAATACTTTCTCCGAGAATGATGCTAAGACTATAGCAAAGAATATAATAGATTATATCGATTTCTTGGAAGTACAGAAAAAAAGAGAAACTTTTGCCAGTTTTGCCAATATGTTTGTTCAAAACATCTACAAAAACGGTCAAAAGTTCATTTTCCAATATTGCCCATCAATTGCACAAAAATTGTTCATGTACACTTCTCAAATTAAATAAGCACCCTGGATTATAGAATTCAACATATTATAGAACGGTGGTATTTAACTGAACCTGCATTGTTTCAGATATTTGGAACCCACAATCTCGAAAAGAATAACAACATCTCATGTCCTTTTCGTTGTGGGAAGGGTGTTATTGAGTATAGTCCAAAATTGCTGGCAGACCTAAACGATGAACCCCTTGAACTTTATTTAAAGGCTGAAATAATAAGAATACTGTTAAAGCATCCATACGACAGACGACCCGATTTATGTAAGCCTGAATCTATGAGTATTGGAAGCAATCTCGTGCTATCGGACAATTACGATTTTACAAAAATCAAATTACCTAAACCTTCTGACTATAATCTTGAATCCGAGCAGAGTTACGAATGGTACACTTTTCGTGTCGAAGCATTTTCATTAACAAAAGATAAGGACAAAAGGCACGGAGAAACTAGTCATAAAAAGAATAACGTAGAAAACAATGATAATCTGATTAATGATGAGCCACTATACAAGAATGACAAAGCTGACAATTCTGACGATTCAAAAGATGAAGGACAGGTGCAAAACAATAATGGTAACGGGCTGTCGTCATGTATAGATTTGCAACTCCCCGATGGTACTATCATAAAACTGCCCAATAATAGTGAAAGTGTCACTAATTTACAATCTCCCGGTAACTTAGACGGGAGTGATTCTAATAACAATAATAGCTCAGAACATCCCATTGAAAATAGAAATTTCCATTCTTCTCAAGATGAGAAAGACAAACAAGACTTGTCTGCTTTGTGGGAAGAAGACAGCTTGATGTCAAGCCTGATTGATATAGAAATCAACAAGATTCAGCAATCTAATTCCTGGGGAAGCCTTGCCGGCAATATTTCTGAAAAAATTATTGCTAATACAAAAGCTCGGATTGATTATCGAAAGGTTCTATCCGGATTTCGGGCCTCTATTCTGTCTTCAAAAAGACATCTTACGAGAATGCGCCCTAATAGACGTTCAGGCTTTGACAATATGGGGTCAATACGACGATTTAATACAAAACTATTAGTCGCTGTTGACGTGAGCGGCTCAGTAGATTCCGTTTCTCTTAGCCACTTTTATTCTATAATAATGCGTGCATTCAAATACGGCATAGAATATATCGATGTGGTTCAATTTGATACAAAGTTATCTGAGCCTCAATCATTGGAAGTTGCTCAAAAGAAAGTAAAGAACTTTACCATAACAGGTAGAGGGGGCACGAGTTTCCAACCTATATTTGACTATGTTTCAGAACACCCTGAATATGATGGCCTTATCATCTTTACTGATGGGCATGCGCCAGAGCCACGTAAACCGAAAAGGCTCAAAGCGAAAGTCGCATGGGTACTAAATAATGAAAAAAACTATCAGAACAATAAAGAATGGATGAAGAAAACGGGTAGATGTTGTACAATAAAAATATAGCATAAAATGAAGAAATATATTCCTGATCCAGACCAAGAGAAAGTCATTGATTATTATGGTGGTCAAGCACTCGTATTAGCGGCCCCTGGCTGTGGAAAGACTGATGTCTTGAGCAGAAGAGTAGTTAAGGCGCATAAAGATTACGCAGTGGACTATTCCGATATGTTATGTATTACCTTCACGAACAGAGCTTCTCGTGAAATGAAAGAACGTATAGAAGAGACACTAGGAGATATTCCTTCTGATTTATATGTCGGTAATCTTCATAGGTTTTGTATACATTTTTTGTTTGATAATGAACTTGTGCCTCTTGATACTAGTCTTATTGATGACACCGATCAGCAAGACATAATTACTGAATTACTCGGATATACACCCAAAGCATATGAGATTTCTCAAACCTTAGATAATTCTTGCAAAATATTTGAGGAAGAAAATCAATTTCCTGTTGAGATGCGTCTTCACAATAATGCAGATTCCCGTGGAGCCTCTATTGGTAGACAATACCATGAATACAAGAAGAAGAATAGCATGATTGATTTTGACGACATTCTTATGCTGACATATAAAATAATGTCGTCCCCCGATTATGACAAGAGTAAATATAAAATGTCTTCTTATTCTTGGATTCAGGTTGATGAAGTGCAAGACCTTAACCCTCTTCAGTTCGCTTTGATAGAGTTCCTGAAGACCAGCAACCCTACAGTTTTGTATTTAGGAGATGAAAGACAAGCGATTTACGGTTTCTTGGGGGCTGATGAAAAAAGTATTGCCAAGTTGAAACAGAAATGTAGTAATAATATTTTTCGTCTATCAAGAAATTTTCGGTCACCCTTATATCTTTTAGATATGTTGAACGACTATGCTGTTTGTCACTTAGGCATTTCATCAGACAATCTTCCAACAACGACTAATACAGAACATCTTGATGATTCTCTAATTGTTGTCCCTTGCTCTTATGAAGATGAACAATATAATGTGCTAGCTACATTAACAAGAGATATATACTTTAAGGCTCCAGATGAAAGCGTTGGAATCTTAGTTCGCAACAACAATCAAGCCGAAGCTTTGTCTGTGAAATTAGATGAACACAACATATCCCATTTAACTATAACCAAGAAAGATATGTTTAAAATGGTAGATTTCAAGACTATTTATAGCCATATGTCGGTTGTTGTAAATGACACTCGATATTCTGAATGGGCGAGAATCTTATACCAGACAAAAGTCATTGATAAGCTTGGTGATGCAAGAAAATGTATCCGTAAAATGAGAGATTTAAGTCTCACGCCTACAGACTTGATGCTCTATTCAGAAAGTTCTTATTCCTATGAATTCTGTCACTCCTACAATAATAAAGAGATTGTAATATTTGACACAGAAACTACAGGGCTCAATATATTTGAAGATGATATTATTCAGATTGCCGCTATAAAAATTCGTAATGGAGTTGTTGTTGAAGGTTCTGAGCTTGATATTATTATTGAAACAAATAAAAAAATTCCTCATTATTTAAAAAAAGATTTCGTCAACCCTATGGTAGAGGAATATAAACGTCGTAAAGCTGGTCTGAGAAATAACACCTTTGAATTTTTTATGGATGCTCAGAGTGCATTCGATTATTTTATCAACTATGTCGGTGATGCTGAGTTACTGGGACACAATATCAATTACGATATTCATATATTAGAAAACAATATAAGAAGAAGGACTAACCTAGACTTCGTATGTCCTACCTATTGGGATACATTGAAATTGTCAAGGCTTCTTGATCCGACTTTACGTAAACATACACTCGAAGAACTTCTTAAGATATATAGTCTAACTGGAACTAACTCTCACAACGCAATGGATGATATACTGGCTACAAAATCATTAGCCAAATATTGCAAGGAAAAGTTAGCCTTGAAACTTAAAGACCAAATGACTTTTTTGTCACATTCAATTCTTCAAAAGATCCAGAATAGAATGCAGAAGAATTATTATCCAATATATAAACATACATTAGATAAACTTTATAACATAGAAATATCAAAGGAAAATTCTTTTGATTATGAGTTCGACTATGTGTACCGAACATTACTGAATAAGAAGTATATTAAAGAGATTCGCATGTTCGAGTACATGAAGGAGCTTTTTGATAAAGTCGTAATTGACCACGAAAAAGATTTATATTTTTATCAACAGCTAGTTGATCACATATATGAATTTAGAACATTTAATGAAGCCGATCTTTATCAGAATAACATTATAAATGAATGTGTTCATATAATGACCATTCATAAATCAAAGGGACTGGAATTTGAAAATGTTCTCATTCATAATGTTACAGAAGGCGTTATACCGCATTATCTCTCTTCTAATCCAATAGAAGATGCCCGCGTTCTTTATGTCGCAATGTCAAGAGCAAAGAAAAGAGTCTGGATGACTTATATGGGAACTCTTTCAAGATTCATTACAGATGAGACCGTTTACTCTCATTTTGAACCAATGCTTGAAGGCAAGAAAGATAAGCTGTTAGAGTTTGAGAAAATATTTGTTAAGAACTCTCAAAAAATCTAGCGGTTTGTAAACTCTAAAAGTTACATCTGTTATTTCTTTTGCTGTTGATGCTCAAATCAACACCCAAAGAACTTTCCTCTGTAACACACTCACGTTCCCAATCGTACTTCCCCGTAAGGTAGTCCGATTTTTCTTTTTCGGGATATTCAGTAAATGTCCCCAAAAAATAAGATGGCATATGAAGATGATAGACCATAATCACTTCATATGCCATTTTTATTGCTATTTTACCGTGTTTTCTCACATACTTTTATCCGACAGGACATGACGCTCCGGAAGAAGTCTGATAACCTCCTCCGGTTTTGTCTGTAAAATCATGTCATGCCGCCTTAGCCTGTCTGTTCCGGACCTTGCCTATCATCAGTATGGCATTTGCCGTATGTATTCCGAAGAAAATCCACAGGATTTCCGTCTTCCTGTTGCGTGCCTTTATCCTTGAGAGCGAGTAATGTTGCTTTTGAGTACCGAAGCTGCCTTCAAGCCGGGTGGCTCTCTGTCTTGAGAGTTCACGCCTGAGAACCTTTCTCAGGGGCTCGTCCTTTGCAGAACTTCCTGTTGGCGTATATGGAATCGGCAGCCACGCATCTTACCCTTACGTTCATCAGTTTCTGCTGCATGCGGATACAGTCCTTAAGCCTTATACCCTCATTGAAAGCCTTGAACGAGAGATGTTCGATGAACGATATACCGTCTATCTGTATGTTGTTTACCTTTGCACCAAACTCGACAGACTTTGTTTCCTTTCCTCTTACTATGGGACGTACATAATGACGGTCAATGCTGACTATGCGCTCACTGACCTTCCGCCCTTCAAACAGTTCCTTCTCCTGTACAAGTACCTTTCTGA
>CAYNBZ010000054.1:0-15045 GCA_964395975.1 uncultured Muribaculaceae bacterium
ACTTAAGTATTAGCTATTTAATAAATTGTGATTTTTGGAGTGACGAAGTCAGGTGTGTACATGGATCGCCTCACTGTAAGGTTAACCTATGTGGCCGTATATCTGCATTATGAGTAGGTTTGTGTGCTTTTTGGACGGAATGGTATATGATGACGGAAAAATAATAAATAATGGACATATAAATGAATCGCTTGTAACGCCATCTATATGTCCATTTGTGGTTGCCTATTGGCAGGATCTACTTCTTGAAGTAGCGGTTGTAAAGACCTTCGAAACCTTTGCCGTGGCGTGCTTCATCCTTGGCCATTTCATGCACGGTATCATGGATAGCATCAAGGTTAAGTTCTTTGGCGCGCTTTGCAATACGGAATTTGTCGGCATTAGCTTCGGCTTCGGCAAGCATACGCTTGTAAACGTTTGTCTTAGTGTCCCAAACTACATCGCCAAGCAATTCTGCAAACTTGGCAGCATGTTCTGCTTCTTCCCATGCATAGCGCTTGAATGCTTCGGCAATTTCGGGATAGCCTTCACGGTCGGCTTGGCGTGACATTGCGATATACATACCAACTTCGGTGCATTCACCATTGAAGTGTGCATTTAGGTCTTTGATCATTTCTTCATCGCAACCTTTGGCTACACCGATAACATGTTCTTGAACGAAAGTCACTCCCTCTGATTCATCAACTTCCTTGAACTTGCTTGCCGGAACACCGCATTGTGGGCATTTTTCTGGAGCTTCGGTACCTTCGTAAACATAACCGCAAACTGTGCAAATAAATTTCTTTACCATAATAGTGATTCTTTTAGAGTTAATAAAATTGAGTATATATTTTTAGTTTCTGTGTTTTAATTTTCATTAATGCAACATTTGTTGCACAGCCCGTCATAATAGATATGGGTGTGTTCCACCTTGAATCCATTGGGTATGGCCGGCTTGGCATAAGAATTTTGCTCTGTGATCGGCATGTCAAATATCTGTTTGCATTGGCGGCACATGAAATGGGCGTGAGGGTGTGTGTTCCCATCGTAATGTATGTTGCGGCTATCGATGGTTAATGCCAACAGTGCATCTTTTTCTTCAAGCAGAGCCAAAGTGTTGTAGACTGTTGTGCGTGACAGGGTAGGCATCTGCATGTGTAAGTCACGGTAGATAACATCAACAGTGGGATGGGTGGAGTGTTCCATCAGATAGCGCATTATTGCAACCCGTTGTACCGATGGTTTTATTCCATGATTTTTAAGATGCTCGATTACAAAATTCATACAAGAATAATTATAAAATTGAAATCATTACAAAATTACAATAATTCTATTATACAACAAATTTTTTGAAAACTTTTTTTCAAAAAAAATGATATGTGGGGGGATAAATCAGGAGTGTTTGCAGTAAAGACGGTTTTTACATTGGCACAGAAGTAGGAATTGTTTTTACGTGGACAGTTTATAATGGCATAAATGGAGATATCTATATGTTATAAGCGAGGTGGCAAGATTTTGTGCTGTGTTAGAAAGGATGTGTGTACAAAAAAAACGAAACGACTTCGATAAAAAGTCGTTTCGGTTTTTTGTATTTTTAATTTGGATAATTTGCAGCAGAATATAATTATTAGTTAGTTAGTTAGTCTCCGTTGGTAAAGAGGTATCCCCTGTGGGAATTTCAGGAGTGGCAAACGGGGTGGCTTGCTGTTGAGGAATTTCCTCTTGTTCTATCACACGAGAATGTTTGCCTTGAACCAAATCTTGCGGAGCTACGAACGATGATATTATACTCAATACACAAATTACTATTGCAAGAGTCCAAGTGGCTTTTTCCACAAAGTCGGTGGTTTTGCGTACACCCATGAATTGATTAGAACTTGAAAAATTGGAAGCCAATCCTCCGCCTTTGGATTTTTGTATCAAAACCACGCCTATCAAAAGGACTGAAGCCAACAAAATAAGGATTGCTAAAAAAATGTACATGATTTTATCTGTTATTTATTTGTTCGTTAAGTATAAGTTTCTGCAAGAAACGAATTTGGTCTGCAAAGTAAATACTTTTTTCTGGAAATTTCAAACTTATGTTTCTAATAATTTCCAAAGCCTTAGCATATTTGCCTTGCTTTATGAATATTTTTGCAAGACTTTCACTCAGCATAGAGTCATCGTTTTCTGTTGGTTCCTTTACCGATTCGGTTTCATCGGTGGCCATAACCGGTTGTTCTGTTTGGGGTTTTGCCCGTTCCAAAATGCTGTCGATGGCTTTTGCTGCTTGAGCGATTGGATCATTTTCCTGCTTAGCGGTTTCGTCTTGTTGTCCGGATGCAAGCACTTGCGAATAGTCTTGCGGTATGGGGGTGAAAATAAGACGATTGATTAATTCAAGCTCTTTTTCATCATTTCCACCATAGTGACTTAGGAACGAATTGATAGTTGTGTCGGTGTCCAGAGTCGGTGTGGTTTCTTGTTGGGGGTAAAAGTTTCTGAATCGGCCTGCATCTTCCCCGACGAGGTCGTAAAGTGCACTATGGTCAGGGTAGGTTAGTGCCAACGTAGACAATACGTCATCTTTTTCCGATGCATTAAGGCTTTCTTTATTGCGTTGCAGATACAATATTTGCGGCACAATGAAATAAGGGTATTCGGCGTAGGCAGCATCCAGTTCTTCACGGCTTATTTTGCCATTTGCTTCATCTTTTTCTACCAGTTTTCTTATGTCATCGACCGAGAGCATTTTTTGTTGCAGTGTATGTTGATTGTTTACCAATTACCGAATGTCGCGTTGAAAATGAGGTCGCACAATTCATCGCATATCTCTTCGCACAATTCATCTTGAACGTCGATAAGCAATTGGTCGCTTGAAAAATCGCGGTAGGCAGAAAACGTTTGGTCAAGATCCATGTCTGGATTAATCGAGTTTATGTAACGCACTCTCACTGTGATTGTGAGGCGGGTTTGCGAAGCATAGGCATCTTCAGTAACTGCTTGTGGCGACAAGGCATAACCCGTTATTTCGCCTTCGATACGCAAGTCGGTATTGCTTGAATCGATTATGCTCAAGCGTGTTTGTCGTGTTATGAGATCTTGCAGTGTATTTTCGAATAGTTGTTGCAGAGGAGCATATACCAAAGCGGCACGAATGGGGAAATTCGATACCGATATGGTCTTGTATATGCTGTAGTCGAGTATGGCTCCGTTGAATGTGTAGCTTATTGAGCAAGCCTGTGACACCATTGCCAAACTTAGTATGAGGAGTATGCGCTTTATCATCGTTTGTGTTGAAAGAAATTTTTGGTGGACTTACTACCCCCTTATTCGAGTCCGTATTCTTTGATTTTGCGGTATAGGGTACGTTCGGAAATATTCAGTTCTTCGGCTGTTTTTTTCCTTCGACCGTGATTACGTTCAAGCGACTTCTTTATTGTTTCGCGTTCAGTGTATTCGAGGGTCATGGTCTCTCCATCGTTAGAGTGTGAAGTGATCGTATTGTCGGTTTCTGGCAATGGCGTGAAGTCATCGGCAAAACCGTCTTCTATGTCAACAATGCCTTTCATAGGCGATGAAGGCTTATAGCTTCCCGTACCGGAATATTTCACGAGCGAACGAGTGTTGTTGTCACTCAGATTATTGGGTTGTGTTGTACAGTTTCTTGAGATATTGTCGATGCGGTCTTTCAGTTCTTCTATCTCGTGTTGCATTTTGAATATCAGCTTGAAGAGCATTTCCCGTTCGTGTGTGTAGTTAAACACAGGAGCCGATGCCACAGTAGGTTTGTATTCGGTGCTATATTGTGGCAGATACTTTTTGATGCGGTCGGCATCTATTGTGTTGCCGGCTTCGAATAACGACACTTGTTCTATGACATTCTTCAATTGGCGCACATTACCGGGCCAACGGTAATTCATTATAGCCTCGCGTGCCGAGTCATTGAATTGTACCGGTGGGGTACCGTATTTTTCGGCAAAATCATTAGAAAATTTCCTTACGAGCATAAGTATATCGTCGCCACGTTCACGCAAGGGAGGTATATTAATTTGCACAGTTGATAGGCGGTAATAGAGGTCTTCGCGGAACTTGCCCTCGCTTACGGCATCTAACATATTTTTATTGGTGGCAGCCACAATGCGAATGTTGGTCTTCTGTACATCAGATGACCCCACTTTTATGTATTCGCCGGATTCGAGTACACGTAGCAATCGAGCTTGGGTGGTAAGTGGTAATTCGGCCACTTCGTCGAGGAAGATTGTACCACCATCAGCCTCTTCGAAATAACCTTTACGCGATGAAATGGCTCCGGTGAATGCACCTTTTTCATGCCCGAACAGTTCAGAATCAATAGTGCCTTCGGGGATTGCACCACAGTTGACAGCTATATATTTGTTGTGTTTGCGTGAACTGAAGTCGTGGATTATATTGGGAAAGAACTCCTTTCCACTGCCGCTTTCGCCGATAATAAGAACCGACAAGTCAATGGGTGCCACTTGCATGGCGCGACGGATGGCTCCAATCAGTGATGGAGCATTTCCGATAATCGAGTATCGTTGCTTTACCCGTAATATTTCGGGAGGAATGTTATTGGTGTCGCTCATTTATTTTTTCTAAGCAAGTAAGTTTGTTGTTTTAAAAATTCTCCCAATTGGTCGAGGTCGTCGTATTTGGCAATGTCTTCAGGCATGATCATGTCGCCTACGGATATATGTAAAGTTTTTCCACGCTTGTTGAATACCTCTGCCGGCAACCGAAGGGTACGTAGTTGCCAGCTCACAAGCCCGAGGAAGTTAAACCATGCACTGTTGCCGCCGTGGAAAAAAATAGGTATTACAGGCACTTTCAGCGTCTTGATGATTCGGATTACTGATGGTTGCCATTTTCGGTCTTCGAGCCACAGGTGTTTATTGAGTTTGGATACGGCACCTGCGGGGAAGAATCCGAGAGGCTCGCCATGCTTGATTTGCATCAGTGCCTCGCGTATGCCATGCTTAGACACAGCTTGTTTTGCAGGATCGTCTGATGCAAGGGCATCGACGGCGATAAAATTCTGGCGCATGGCACTTATATGGTTGAGTATCATATTTACCATAACTTTGAACTGTGGCCGTCGCGAGCCGATTAGATTTATTAAAATTATACCATCGAGTGCACCGTATGCGTGGTTCGATATGGTGATGAATGCCCCTTGTGGCAGGTTATTAAGCAATTGTTCATTGTCGATGCGTAATTTTATATCGAGGTCTTCAAGCAGATGGCTTGTAAATTCAACGCCTGGTGTGTTGCAATGGCGTGCGTGTATGTCGTTAACTTTGTCAATCGACAATATACCGAACAGCCAATCAACCAGCTTGCGCCGTCCCTTGAAGAATGGTGCCATAGCACAAATTTCGTCATAACCAAGCACTGTTGGTTTGATTTTTGTCGGTGTAGTTTCCATAATTTGTTCTCCTTGTTGCAATTACTAATAGGACTGCTGTGCTTATTGTGCGTGTACTCTATTTTCCACAAAATTAGAAAAAAAACTGCAATCATGTCCAAGTTTTGTCATTCCGTACCAAATTTTCACTATTTTCTCATTATTTTAAAGACTTTGTTTTTAAATTTGGTAATGATTTGCAATTGCGTCAGTCATTCATTACCTTTGCAAAGTATATTTACTGAATAATCTGTTTTACCATGGCAATGAAGCTAATATCGGCAATACTGCTTTCAGGCTTGTTCGTGTGTACGGCATCTTGTGGCAGCGACTATACCATTGATGAATATGGAGTGACTGTGAATGTGTCACAAAAGGAAAGCCCTGAAGCAACACAGCTTGTGCGGCTGCAAGTAATAGGAGATAAGATAATACGTGTTTCGGCAACACCGGAAAAGAAATTTGCTGATCCGGCAAGTCTTGTAGTAGTGGCAAAACCTGTTGCAACATCTGAGTTTACGGTGTCGCAACAAGGTGATACCGTAACATTGTCAACGGAGAGTTTGGATGTTTCAGTATTGACCACAACCGGAGAGGTGCGTTTTGCCGACAAAAGCGGCAAAGTGTTTTTGCAAGAACAAGCTGGTGGAGGCAAGCAATTTACGCCTATTCAAGTAGATGGTACATTGGGGTACACTGTACGACAAGTGTTTGAGTCACCTGACGATGAGGCTTTTTATGGGCTTGGACAGCATCAGTCGGATGAGTTTAATTACAAGGGTCGTAATGAGGAGCTTTTCCAGTATAATACAAAAGTGTCGATACCATTTATTGTTTCTAATAAAAAGTATGGCTTGCTTCTCGACAGTTATTCGTTGTGCCGTTTTGGTAACCCTGACGACTATCAGCAGCTTGGCAAAATATTCAAAATATACGATAAGAACGGTCGTGAAGGTGCACTGACAGGCACATACGTAGCTGCCGGCAGAGACAAAGAGCCTGTTGCAATAGAACGCAGAGAGGATTCAATTTGTTTCGAACACCTGATGCGTGAAGATTTGTCGAGAGTCAATGGACTTCCTGCCGACTTCCCATTCATGGGTGCAAAAGTGACATATGAGGGAGAAATAGAGCCAGCCGAAAGTGGTGAATACAGATTTATTTTATACTATGCCGGCTATACCACAGTGTATGTCGATGGTAAGGAAGTGGTACCCACACGTTGGCGCACCGCATGGAATCCCAATAGTTATAAGTTTGCCGTAAATTTGCAGGGAGGCAAACGTGTGCCATTGCGCATAGAATGGGAGCCTGATGGGGATGTGTCGTATTGTGGATTGCGTGCAATGCCCCTTGTCGATCCGGTTGAACAGGGCAAGCAATCGTGGTGGAGCGAGATGACAAAGCAACTCGATTATTATTTTATTGCGGGCAACAGCATCGATGATGTGATAAGTGGCTATCGCACACTTACGGGGAAATCACAAATAATGCCGAAGTGGGCGATGGGCTATTGGCAAAGTCGCGAACGTTATCTAACGCAGGATGAGTTGCTGGGAACTTTGAAAGGATTTCGTGAACGCCAAATTCCTATCGACAACATAGTGCTCGATTGGTTACACTGGCCCGAAGATGCGTGGGGAAGCCACCGGTTTGACGAAAATCGGTTTCCCGATCCACAGGCGATGGTTGATTCGGTACATGCCATGAATGCACGTATGATGATTTCGGTATGGCCGAAATTCTACACTACTACCGAGCATTTCAAGCAGTTTGACCGAAAAGGATGGATATACCGGTTGTCAGTCACCGATAGTTTGAAAGATTGGGTAGGTCCCGGCTATTCATATGGATTTTATGATGCTTATTCAGCCGATGCACGCAAACTGTTTTGGCAACAGATACAAGACACTTATTATCCGCTTGGCATAGATGCGTGGTGGATGGATGCAAGTGAACCTAACATACGTGATTGTACTGACATACAGTATCGCAAAGATTTATGCGGACCGACAGCACTTGGCAGTTCTACAGAATTTTTCAATGCATATGCCTTGATGAATGCTGATGCCATTTATAACGGACAGCGTAGCATCGAGCCTAATCGCCGCGTGTTCTTGCTCACACGGTCGGGATTTGCGGGGTTGCAGCGTTATTCGACGGCCACATGGAGTGGAGATATTGCCACCCGGTGGGAGGACATGAAAGCACAAATATCGGCAGGATTGAACTTCTCGATAAGTGGCATCCCATATTGGACTATGGATATCGGTGGTTTTTGTGTTGAAAATCGTTATGTGGCTGCTCAAGCCGAGTGGGACAAAACCCACAAAGAAAATGCCGACATGAAAGAGTGGCGTGAGTTGAACACTCGGTGGTATCAATTTGGAGCTTTTTGCCCATTATTCCGTGCACATGGTCAATATCCGTTGCGTGAAATATGGGAGATTGCACCTGAAGACTCTCCGACATATAATTCAGTGGTTTACTATATGCGGTTGCGCTATAGGTTGATGCCATATATTTATACTCTTGCGGGCATGACGTGGCACAACGATTACACCATAATGCGCCCACTTGTGATGGATTTTACCGGCGATACTGCAGTTAATGATGTTGGTGACCAATATATGTTTGGCCCGTCGGTTATGGTTGCACCGGTATATCAGTATCAGGCTCGTTCACGGAATGTTTATCTGCCGCAATGTGCAGGGTGGTATGATTTCTACAGCGGAGAATATTTTGCTGGAGGGCAAACGATTGAGGCTCCGGCTCCGTATGAACGGATACCGCTTTATGTGCGTGCAGGTTCGATAATCCCGGTCGGTCCGGAAATACAGCATACCGCCAGTGGTAACAATGGTATAATCAAATTGTTTGTGTATGGCGGAGCCGATGCTCAGTTCAATCTGTACGAAGACAATGGAACCACTTATGATTATGAGCAAGGTTATTATTCGGTAATACCTATTACATATAGTGAATCGACCAAGACGCTTACAATTGGCGACCGTAAGGGTGAATATGACGGAATGCTTCGGGATAGGAGCTTTATGGTAATTCCAATTGGTAAAAATTATCCTCACCCTCTTGATCCTGAAACAGAAGGTGCCATAATTAAATACACTGGTCAAGCAGTGACAGTCAAGGCTATGTAGAGTGTAGAGCTGCTACCGACGCTGTATATTATATTTCGGAACTACCCACTTTGGGTGTATCCCGTAAATACCATAAAATTAGCCAACTAATCCGTAATACTTTGTGTATGAGTTGGTTGGCTAATTCTGTAGTTTTAATGAATGTCACTGAAAAAACACGGACAAATTACAAAAAAGATGGCATATGAAGTGATATGTTCTATCATCTTCATGTGCCATCTTTTTTTTTAGGAACATTTACTGAATATCCCCACTTTAGTCTTATTGTACTTTATGAGCAATGAAGCTTGCTTGATTTGAGAGGAGCAAGACCAAAATGGATAGTTCCGTTATATTTTAAGTGCGTTGCCGCAATTAGAAATTATTTTTTCGTAGTCGTCGAGGTACGGCGGCGCATGGAGGTTGTATTGGTACGTTTCTTCTTTGGTGCATTTGCTTCATCGGCAATTATAGCTTTGCAAGCTTCGTATGTGAGCGATGTGGCATCGGTGCCCTTGGGTATTTTATAATTTTGTTTTTTATAGCATATATACACTCCATAGCGTCCGTTAAGCACTTCAAGGTCGGGATCTTCAGGAAATGATTTGACCACTTTCTGAGCTTCATTTATGCGCTTTGCTTCGATTAGCCTGATTGCTTCATCAAGTGAGATTTGTTGCGGAGCAAGTTCTTTAGGGATCGACACATATTTGCCATCATGCTTGACATATGGGCCGAAACGTCCTATTCCGACACTTACTTCTTTACCCTCAAATTCACCAAGAGTCCTTGGCAAGTCGAATAGTTTCAGGGCTTCGTCGAGAGTGATGGTGTTTACCGACTGCCCCTTCTGCAATGATGCAAATTGCGGCTTGCTATCGCCATCGGCTGTGCCTATTTGCACTAATGGACCGAAACGTCCGATTTTAACCGATACGGGTTGTCCGCTTTTGGGATCAATGCCAAGCTGTCGTTCACCCACTTTGTGCTCAAGGCGCAATTTCGACACATTTTCCACATTTGGATGAAACTCGTCGTAGAATCTGCTTATCCCGTCGTTCCACTTTACACCTCCATCGGCTATTTCGTCAAATTCATGTTCTATTTTTGCCGTGAAGTTGTAATCCATGATTTGTGGAAAATATTTTTCAAGAAAATCGTTGACCACCATGCCTATGTCGGTGGGTATAAGTTTCCCTTTGTCGGCTCCTGCAGTTTCGGTTTTTTGGGTCGATGTAATCTCTCCCGATTTCAATGTTATTACTTCATATTTTCGTTCCGTACCTTTTTTCTCCCCTTTTTCCACATAGTCTCGGTTTTGAATAGTGGATATGGTAGGTGCGTATGTCGATGGGCGTCCTATTCCCAGTTCTTCGAGCTTTTTAACGAGAGATGCTTCGGTATAGCGTGGTGGTTGCTGTGTGAAACGCTGTGTAGCCGTAATACAGTCGGCAACAATCATGTCGCCTTTTTTCATTTTGGGCAACATGGCCTCGCCTCCCAATGTTTCGGTGTTATCGTCATCGTGTGTTTCCATGTACACTTTTAGGAATCCATCGAATTTTATGACTTCACCCGTGGCGACAAATTTTTCCTCATGCCCGGGAATCAAGATGTCTGCGGTTGTTTTCTCAATCAGGGCATCGGCCATCTGTGAAGCTATGGTACGTTTCCATATCAGTTCGTAGAGTCGTTTTTCCTGTGAAGTTCCCGAAATGTCGTGTTTGCTGATATAAGTGGGACGAATTGCTTCGTGAGCCTCTTGTGCGCCTTTTGAAATTGTGTGGTAATTGCGCACTTTCAAGTATTGCTCACCTATGTTGGTTTTGATTTCTTCGCTTATGGTGTTGATTGCAAGTGATGACAGGTTTACCGAGTCGGTACGCATATATGTTATGTGTCCCGATTCATATAGTTTTTGAGCAACCATCATAGTTTGCGATACCGTGAAGCCGAGTTTCCTTGCAGCTTCTTGTTGCAAGGTCGATGTGGTAAACGGGGGAGCCGGAGATTTTTTCAGTGGTTTAATGTTGATGTTTCCGACGGTGTATTGTTTCGTTTCCTTGCATGTTTCAAGCAACTTGGCTGCTGCCTTGCTATCTTTCAGACGGCGATTAAGCTCGGCGGTAAACAGAGTTTTATCTTCACAGGCATTGTGCATCTGTGCCACTACACGGTAATATTGTTCGCTGATGAATGTGGCAATCTCTTTTTCACGCTCTACGATAAGTCGCACGGCAACGCTTTGCACGCGTCCTGCCGAAAGAGCCGGTTTGATTTTTTTCCACAGTACAGGAGACAGTTCGAATCCCACAATGCGGTCAAGTACCCGGCGAGCCTGTTGCGCATCGACAAGATTGTAATCGATGTCGCGAGGGTTTTCTATAGCGTGCAGTATGGCAGGCTTTGTTATTTCGTGAAATACTATGCGGCGCGTTTTTTCAGGAGTCAGTCCCAGCGCATCATATAGATGCCAAGCTATAGCTTCTCCTTCACGGTCTTCATCGGATGCCAACCACACCATGTCGGCTTCGCTCGCTGCTTCTTTCAATTCTTTCACGAGTTCTTTTTTCTCGGTTGGAATTTCATATATTGGTTTGAAACCGTGAGCAGTGTCGATACTGAAATCCTTTTTGTGCAAATCACGGATATGACCATAACTTGACATGACCTTGAAGTCCTTGCCAAGGAATTTTTCTATTGTTTTGGCTTTGGCAGGGGATTCAACTATTACTAAATTGTGTGGCATAAAAATATGTTGCGATCCTTTGATGTTTTGAGATATAAATAAAATGAATCGACTCGTGCAGTAGCTTTATGAAACAACTGTTTGCATCGGTGTGATTGGTAAACAGCCGCAAAATTAGGCAAAAACACCGTATTTGCACAAATAATTATAAAATTTTAGGGGATGTCAAAGCACATTTCGGCTGTGTTGTGGAGTTAATGTGCTTTGACACCCTTTTGTCTGGACTTCAACCTGTTGGTTTTATAATATGTCAATGATGTATGAGGTGTTGAATTGGCTGTGTGGCATTAATTGTTGCATCCAATCTTTCTCTTCGAAAGTACCTGTGTAATGTTCACGGTCGCATCGGCCATACCAAGGTTCGATGCATACGAATGGGGCAAAACTATCACGAGCGGGCGACCATAGGCCAACTACCGGAGCATCGAAAGACACTTTTAGATATGGTTCTTTTTGCCGGTTGCACAGTGTGACATTGCGTACCTGACTTTTTTCAAGTATCAATGCATCTTCGTTAAATGTGCTTTTGACAATGGGTAACACACCCTCGGTGGTTTGTAATTTTTTGTGTTCGTTTTTCAGGCAACCTTTCTCCCCGATCATGGACAAGCATAAATCGTCATGAATGTCAAAAGCGAAATATCCCTGAATTTCGGCATTTGGATTGTAATCCATAAAATTGAAAGCAGGATGGGCTCCTATCTGGAAATAGATTTCTTCGGTGGATGATATGTTGCATACTTGCCACATTACTTTTATCGAACTGCCAATTAACTGGTAGCTGATTTCGAGAGAAAACTCATACGGAAACAATTTGAGGCTTGTTTCATTGCTGCTTAGACGGAAGACAGCTTTTGTGCCATTGTTCGTTATGAGTTCAAAATCCATGTCGCGGGCAAACCCGTGTTGTGACATGGTATATTGTTTTCCCTTTATTGAGCAACAGCCATTCCACAAACTTCCAACAATGGGGAACAGTATGGGGGAGCGCCGTTTCCAATAAGCAGGGTCGCCGTGCCACAAATATTCACGATTGTCGCTGTTGCGAATTATGCTTTGTAATTCAGCTCCGTGGCAGGATATGCTTACGGTTAGGATGTCGTTGGAGATGGTTTCCATGTTTTGAAAAATGTTATCTTTCAGAAGTTGAATTTTTCGAGTTTCAACGAGCCGAGTCGTTCTATTTCGGGAACAAGTGTCGTGAAGTGTTGAGATTTCTCATGCACTGAAAGGACTTCGGGATCGGCCCAAGTTTCACATATCATGAAAACATCGTCACGTGTGGTGCTGGCAAAAAAGTCATAGGCGATGCAACCTTTTTCTTTCAGAGATTCGGCTACGAGTTTCTGTGCCGCAGCAGTTAAGGCATCACGGTTGGCCTTGTCAACTTGGATAAATGCATTGATTCGTATCATAATTCGGTCTTTTGGTATTGTGTTTTTGCTTCATTGTTTGGCAGTATCTGCCATATGTGCTTATATAATACAAATATACTGATTTTTGATTTGCTTTGCTAATTTTGTTTGATAAAATTGCAAAGAGCCTACTAATTCAAAAACAACTCTGTGCCGGTTCCCAATTTTCTATTTGGCGGTGACTGCCGAAGAGTTACACCGGTGTAAGGTTAAGTCACTGTCAAATTCTGCGACATATCGCATTATTTATTGCCTTTTGAGCGGTTGTGCGTCTTGCACAGCATCTCGCAATTATCGATGGTCGTGACACCGCCGCGGCTCCATGCCGTCACATGGTCGGCATCCATTTCGTTGAACTTGTAGATGCGTGTCTTGTTGGCATTGTCGCCTGTGGCGCACAGGGGGCAGTTGGAAATGCCCTTTCCTTTCGCCGCCTCGGTCTGGCGGGCGTATGCAGCACGTTTCGTTGACTCTTCAAACAAACGGATTTGAAGCAGGCTTTTGTTCTGTTCGCCGCCTAACACGTACTCATAAATGTTGCGCGGGCATTTGATGCTCCCGTCCGCTTGCAGGGCATGCACGCGTTCCGTAACATGGTCGATGCTGTAAGGTGTCTTATGGTAAGTCTCATAAAGCCTTCCCCATTCCAACCCGCACATATCCCGCTCCACCATGGTGAACGTGGTGGAAGCCCAATCTATGACTGAGCGGAAATAGCTCTCAAGCTCGCTTATGGACCCGTCGCGGCGGTGGAGGCTCATGTATGCATCGATGGTCATCCCTTTGCTTGCACACACCCATTTTAGGGCTTCGGCCAAATAATCCTGACGTTTCACATCCCCCTTTACATAGTGGCTCCATTTCTGGACTTCTGAATTTTGCGAGTTGCTGAATACGCGCTTTGCCGCCGTGACGAACTCGCCCGAATAGATGGCATTGCGCAATTCTTGCTCATTCAAGGGTATGCCTACGATATTGATAGTCTTGAACCATTCCTTTATTTCCCTTTCTTCGCCCTCGCATTCGTAGATGAGCAATGGTGATTGCATTATCTTTCGTTGTTCTTCAAAGGGGAGGCCGCTGAAATATTCTTCACGTCCTGCGTAGATTATGGCAAATTTCCCGGTAATGAACCGCCCGAAAGATGTGATCCGCTGCTGCCCGTCGAGGACTTCGAAACGGCCGTCACTTGTGCGGTTGAAATAAATGAGTCCTATCGGATAGCCTTTCAACAACGATTCTATTACCGCCACATCGCGTTTGCCGTCATTGTAGATGTAATGACGCTGGTATTCCGGCTGGATGGTCAGCCGTCCGTCAAGCCCGAACAGCCCCTTCCCCTCCAATTCGTTGTACGTAAAACCTTTGCAGATGTCTGCAACTGTCCATTCGGTATGTAGTATTGTTTTCATATATTTTGGTTTTTAGGTTTGAAATCTTAGGGATAACCGATAGAGGAAACGTATGGGGCTTAAAAACTAAAGAATACACCATTTCCGACACTCCTAACTTTGCAGATTTGAACCGGCGAGGAGCTGTATGGAACAACGGAGTTTTATCGTCAACATATGCCCGATTACTTATACGCAAATCATGACTTGAACCTGACAAGTCATAATCTAAATCTTACGAATTAGAACCATTTCGTAGAGTCGGACAAGTTGCCCGTCACGTTCTACATAGAATCGAGGACCACCATTCAGTTTCCCTAATTTTGACTTAAATTTTATCCATGTCAGCCAATTCTAAACTGCCTAAGATTTCAAAATTTTTTTCTAATTAAAACACGTGCATATGGCTTTTGAGGTATTCCATTCTCCATATAATAAAGCTGACCATCTCTCAGACTGGGGTTTAACTTCTTTAATTCACGGGGATATGGACGTAATCCAAGCTCCCTCCCGGAATCTCCTTGTGTCTGCCCTAAGATTTCAAATTGTTCAGGGCAATACTTGTCCAAAAACGAGATTGGGACACCCATTACCCCGTCATAGTCCGAAGGGATGGCATCGGTAAAAGGGACTTCTATGGCGTCGTAATTGTCGTAATGGGCATAGGCGGCTTTCCCCCTTATCTCCTTGTGCCTTGAAAAACGGAGGTTGTCGGCCATAGTCATCAAAGAGAGCGGTTCGTGACGGCGACCGTGTTCTATATTTGTAAACCATCGCACACCTTTTACTCTGATAAATTTTCGTCCATTCTCATCAATCCTCCACCCGGCCGCATTCAGAGGGTATTCATCGGGTACTTCAAACTCTCTGTCACCGCTATGAATAGAATATCCCATCCACATCCTGTTTTCTTTTATCAAGGGGAACACTTCTTTGTAAGTGATGGCATTCATGTTTCCAATGATGA
>CAYNBZ010000055.1:0-13770 GCA_964395975.1 uncultured Muribaculaceae bacterium
CTTGAAGGCACAGAAGCTGCTTTCGAGCCGCTTCACCATGTGGACACGGTATATTCCTGCCAACGTCTGTCCGATTTGTTCGGCGTGCTTGTATTTTTTCTTATACTCTTCTTTCAAGAACTCAACGGCGCGATAGCGGGCATAATCAAGTCCTTTGCCATTGGGGTTCTTCTCGGTTTTCATGTCAGTCAGTTGCTTCACGGCATCTTTAAACCGTACTTTTGTGGCTGCATTCATCTCGTATTCAAGCTTTTCCGGCGGCAGGATATTCGGAAACACGATGCCTTGCGATTCTATGTCATGCTTATAGTCGGGGTCGTTGAGAATGTTGTTCCTTGTGCGCCGTATGGTAACCTTGTCTATTACGCTGTTCCTTATCTTGTCGTAAATCTTGTCCACGTCTTCCGTCACGTCACGGTCTTTTTCTTTTCTCTCGCGCATCAGCTTGTTATAATCTTGAATGAGGGGCGAGAAGAAACCCTTGAGGTTGGGAACGCCGTCGATGGTGCAGCTTTGGCTGTTCTGGAACAACAGCAACAGATTTTGGAGGTCATCGGGGCGGTTGTTCAACGGTGTGGCGGAGAGCAGCATGACTTTCTTGCGTGTGCTGCGCAACAGGCCTATGTTGGAACATGGCGATTTGCAAATCTTCTGCAACTGGTCATATTTATCGGAATTGTCGCTGCGGAAGCCGTGCGCTTCGTCAACGATTATGAGGTCGAACTCCTCCTTGTCCTTGTATTGGTCGCGCCCGTCAATCACTTTTGAGAGGCTTCCATTGGTGATGAACTGCGCTTTTTTATATATGCCAAACTGCTTGAACGTCCTTTTCCAGTTGTCTTCGAGCGCGGGCGGATAGATGACCAATATGTTGGTGCCTCTGCCGTTGGCCTCAATAAACCGCTTTGCTATCATCGTGGCTATCACCGTTTTTCCCAATCCCACCACATCGGCCAAGAACAGTCCGTTGTGTTTCAGCAGCATTTGATAGCCTTGTATGACGGCATCTTTCTGGTATTTCAATTCTTTCACCCCGTCAGGTAGCTCAAGTGTGAAGTCATCCTCTACTTGGTCGCCGAAAGTGTCGATGAGCACCTTTATGTAAATTTCATAAGGCGTTGGCTGGTAGCCGAGGTAAGTCTGTTCCTTATAATTGGCAATGTCGGCAGGTGTGAGTGGTACTGCCTCATTCCACAGTATGTTGAACTCGTCAAGGCAATATTTCACATCATCGTAATCCTTCATGGCCACGTTAAGCTCATATCTGGGTGACTGCGTTATGCCAAGCCCTGATTCGGAAATGTTGGACGAGCCCATGATTACCCAACCATCGCTGTTCTCGCTGTGGTTTTGTGGCAGACAAAGGTAAAACTTGGCATGCAGGTTCTTTGTGGCGTGTATTCTCATTTCCAGCCGTCCTCCCGCAAGGTCGTCGCACATTTGCAGGATGCCGGCTTCCACTTCAGGAGCATACTTTGCGTCGATAATGTCTTGTTTGAACTCTTGGAAATATTTTTCCTTTGCCTCCACCTCCTTGCCCAACATCAGCAAGGCCTTGTTGTGGCGACGGAAAATGTCGTCGATGTTTATACCGACCAGTATCTTTATTTCAGATACATCACCAAGTTCTTTTCTTAACTTGAAATAGCCTGATGAGCGGAAAAATCCGACAACGGCAAGAAACTTGTCGAATGTCGCCATTTCCGATGCAATGCCTTTCAGTTTGTCGAAAAGGGTGTTGCCGGTTCCATTATTAAAAAACTTTGTGCCCATTTGAATCTGTTCAGCAACTCTTTTAAAGGTCAATCTCTTGATAAGAGATATATTTCAAGAAAACAAATACTGGAAATCAATGTATTATTGGAATATGCAAGTGGATTTGCTAAACAATTCCGCATAAATTGTCCTTCATATCCCATTATAAATAAGATTCGGGCACGGATTTTGCGATATTATGAGTACCTTTGCCGTATCAACTACAACTCTTATCAAGAGATTCAGATTTTCGCTAAAAAGTTCCTCTGGGAAATTCGTTATAAATCTTTAAGAATAGCTGTTCGCCCTGTCCACCACGCTTGTGTCGAGTGATGCAAGGTAGATGCACGTGGTTTAGTATAAATTAAGCATTTTCTTCTAACTGCTTAATTATCTGTAAAGTTTCAATTTCAAGTCAGCATTTCTGCCGAAATCAGTTGTTATCTCACAGATTTTATCTAACTTTGCGTCGCTTTTACATATTTCCGGTGTGATGGGAAATTAAGAAGCAAAAAACTTAATTTTTAGTAACACAAATCAATCAGAAGATGAAAACATTTAAACTGAATGCAGAGCCGAGAATCGAACTTGGCAAAAAGGCTACTAAAGCACTTCGTAAAGACTCTAAGATTCCCGTTGCTTTAAATGGTGGGAAAATCGTGGAACTTCCGTATAACGAGCCACTTTCTCCCGGGGAAAAAGTTGTAGAACTTTGCAACAACAAGGGTATTATAGCAACCGACCTTACAGTTTCTAATGAAGATGTTAGAAAACTCATATATACTCCCGACATCTTTGCAATAGAGCTCACATATAACGGCAAAACGATAAATGCAGTCCTTAAAGACATCCAAACGCATCCTGTTACCGATAAAATTCTTCACATAGACTTGTTGGAAGTCAATGACAAGAAACCTATCATAATGGAAGTGCCGGTTAAGCTTGAAGGTCACGCCGAGGGTGTAAAAGCCGGTGGTAAGCTCGTACTTTCCATGAAGAAATTGAAAGTAAAAGCCATATATACACAAATCCCCGAACGCGTAGTTATCAACGTTGAAAACATTAAATTAGGACAATCTCTCCAAGTAGGTGATTTGCACTTCGATAACTATGAAATTGTAAATGCAAAGAATGCAGTTGTTTGTGCAGTACAATTGACACGTGCCGCACGTGGAGCCCAGGCTGCAAACAGCAAATAAACATGCTTCCACCCAATGAAGTATCTTATCGTAGGATTGGGTAATATTGGTTACGAATACCAAAATACCCGCCATAACATAGGTTTTAAAATATTGGATGCCTTTGCTGAGGCATCCAATATTACTTTCAATACACAACGATACGGTGATGTTGCACACTTGCGGGTCAAAAATCAAAATCTTGTGCTGCTCAAGCCATCAACTTATATGAACCTTAGTGGCGAAGCCGTAAGATATTGGAAAAACAAAGAAAATATCGAACTTGAAAACATTCTTGTTATAGTCGATGACTTATCTTTGCCATTCGGTGCTATAAGGTTGAAAGGCAAAGGTAGCGATGGAGGGCATAACGGACTGAAAAATATTGCTGCATTGTTGCAGACCGAATCATACGCACGGTTACGGTTTGGCATTGGAAATGATTTCCCACGAGGCATGCAAATTGAGTATGTGTTGGGTGCTCTGACAAAAGAACAACAGGATATTTTTAAAACCCGAGTGGAAATAGCAATTGATGCAATCAAAAGTTTTTGTCTTTCAGGACCGGCTTTCACTATGACTAACTTCAACAACAAGTAGCAACAGAGAGAGATGGCACAAGAAGAACGAATAGACAAATGGTTGTGGGCTACACGCATCTTTAAAACACGCAGCATTGCTACAGATGCCTGCAAAAAAGGTCGTATAGCAATTGACGGCGTGACCGTGAAGCCTTCACGCACGGTGAAAATCGGAGATAAAGTTTCGGTACGGAAACCTCCCGTCACATATACGTTCGAAGTAATTGGGTTGGTTGAAGCACGGGTGGGAGCCAAACTTGTCCCCAATTATTTGAAAAACATTACTACTCGTGACCAGTATGAATTGTTAGATATGGTAAGAATCAGCGGATTCGTTAACCGGCAAAAAGGTTTAGGGCGTCCGACGAAAAAAGAAGGCCGAGAATTGGCCCAATTTACCGAAACAGCATTTTATGATTTTGATTTCGATGACGATTTCTTTGATGAATATGATGAAGAACCGTGATACAGAAAATAACAATGCTTTGATATTTGTCAATACATTTTGAATTTTGCAACCTTATTGCAAGATTTCTTTTCTATATTTGCAACATGTTAAATAAAGCCGTAAATAATATTATATCCCTATCATCGATATGTATCATAATTATTGGCAGCATGGTGCAGTTTCATCACCATTCTCACAATGGTGATGTTCATATTATTTACAGTTCTATCATTGAAACCTTAATCGAATGCCAGCACACTGCTGCTTATTCGCCACATTGCAATCAAAGCAATGATTCTAATGCCGGCAGAGATAACTGCCCTTTAAAACTAAGCACTTTTAACCACATAACTAAACATACAAATATCCCTGTTACAGTACGGCTGATGCCTTATTGTTACAATCTCCACTCCCCTATTTTATATATTTATATTAATGAGGCAACCGGTTTAGATTATACAACTTCTTTCTATAGAAACATATTGACGCACCTGTTCAAAGCGAGTGCGATTGGGTTACGGTCGCCACCATGCCATTAAATTCAAGTAATAAATAACCTTACATTTTATAAAACAAGAGATAAGGCAAGAGAGCAATTAACTTCTTTTGTCATAATATATTAATAATCACGCACATAGTACAGTAACATGAAATATTTAGCTTATATTATGCCTTTATTTCTATTGGCAGCAGTTTCTTGCAATAGTAAAACACATCATACAGAAACAGAACACGTAGAAGATACAGAGGAACATGACCATGACCACGACCACGACCGCCACGTGGATGAGATAGTGTTTCAACAAGAAAAGGCCGAACGTTTCGGTGTCAAAACATCGGTTGTGAAGCTAAGCGACTTTAGTGAAACCATAATTGTATCAGGACAAATATATCCTGCTCAAAACAATGAACACGTAATTTCGGCAACAAAATCAGGGATATTGCAATTTAAACAGGGTATCAACTTAGGAAGTCCTGTGAAAAAAGGAGAAACAATTGCGACAATATCGGCAAATCAAATTATTGGCGGTGACGAGGGCCAAAGTAAAAAAATCACGTTAGAAAATACCAAACGGGAATACGACCGTATATACGCCCTTTATAAAGATCACCTTGCCACAGAACGTGATTTTCTGGCAGCAAAAGAAGCATACGAACAAGCTCAAAACTCGTATAAGCCACAAACCGAAACCACAGCATCGACAACAACAGGAATAATTACAAAATTATATGCCAATAATGGTAAATATGTAAATACAGGTGAGCCAATTGCTACCGTATCGGCAAACGATTCGTTCATTCTTTGCGCATATTTGCCCGAAAGGTATGGAAATATGAAAATAAAATCGGCAAATTTCAAGTCGGCGTACTCCGATTCTATTTTTAGCATTTCTGATTTTGATGGCAAATTAATGGCACAACCGTGTCATACGGTATCTACTGCCGGTTATCTGCCAATATATTTCAGCTTCAGCAAAGATGATGGCATAGCAACCAATTCTTACGCCGAAGTATATCTACTCGGAAACACACGGCATAATGTTATTTCCATTCCTCTTACTGCATTGACAGAGGAACAAGGGAACTTTTTTGTATATGAGAAAATTGATGCCGAAGGATATGTCAAGCATTTGGTTTCTCTCGGCATGAATGACGGATTCAACGTTGAAATACTTTCCGGTCTGACTCCCGGCATGGAAATCGTAACAAATGGTGCTACTATTGTAAAACTTGCTGCCAACTCAGGTGCAGTACCCGGACATTCTCATGAACACTAATTAAGACTTTACGATGTTAAATAAGATAATTCATTTTTCTCTCCAAAACAGGATTTTAGTTTTGCTTATAACCCTGTTTTTAACAATCTTGGGTATATATGTCACGGTTAAATCTGAGATTGACGTATTCCCTGATTTGAATGCACCGACAGTGGTCATAATGACTGAAGCTCCCGGCTATGCACCAGAAGAAATAGAAAAGATTGTTACGTTCCCAATCGAAACAGTCATGAATGGTGCCACGGGCGTACGCCGAGTGAGATCATCATCGACAACCGGATTCTCTACCGTATCGGTTGAATTTAATTGGGGGACAGATATTTATCGCGCCCGTCAAACCGTTATGGAAAAATTAACCACCGTCAGCCAACAGTTTCCTGCCGGTGTAGAAACTCCGGTACTTGGTCCACAAACTTCGATATTAGGCGAAATGTTGATTGTAAGCCTTACGGCCGATAGCACGTCGCTGCTTGATCTTAGAACAATTGCCGATCGAACCATTCGCCCTCGCCTGCTATCCATTGGCGGAATATCAGAGGTCCAAGTTATAGGAGGTGACATAAAAGAATACCAAATATTGCTTGACCTCAATAAAATGAAATATTTCAATGTTTCTATGGAGGAAGTGGTAGAAGCTACGGAAAACATAAACAATAATATTGGCGGCGGGATATTATATGAATATGGCAATGAATACATAATCAAGGGCAATATAAACACGGCTAATTTGTCGCAAATATCACAATCACTTGTCCGTAGCGACTCTTCCGGAATTGTCACTATTGCCGATATTGGAATTGTTCAAACGGGTTCAAAGTCGCCTAAATTAGGACTGGCATCGGAAAAGGGCAAGCCGGCGGTTTCTCTGACAATAACCAAACAACCGGAATCCGACACCAATGAATTGACCGACAATATAATATCTTCACTTGAAGATATTAAGACAAACTTGCCGGGCGATGTGCATATCTCCACCGATACATTCATGCAAAGCCGTTTCATAAACAATTCCATTCGCAACATCGAACATTCGCTTATCGAAGGTGCAATATTTGTGGTGATTATCTTATTTGTCTTTTTAATGAATTTCCGTACAACCATTATTTCTTTGGTTGCATTACCTTTATCGGTACTCGTTACAATGATAATCCTGCACTATATCGGTTATACCATTAACACTATGGTGTTGGGCGGCATTGCCATTGCCATAGGTTCACTTGTGGACGATGCCATTGTTGACGTTGAAAATATATATCGGCACTTGAGAGAAAATAAGGCGCTACCGGCAGAAAAACAAAAATCCGTGATAGAGATTGTATATGCGGCATCTTGTGAGGTGAGAATGCCCATTTTCAACTCATCTCTTATTATCATGGCAAGTTTCTTACCGCTGTTTTTCTTAAGCGATATGGAGGGACGCTTGTTAATCCCTCTTGGCGTAGCCTTTATTGTATCGCTGCTCGCTTCTACAATCGTTGCTCTGACAGTAACTCCTGTATTATGCAGTTACATGCTTAAAAGTAATACTGAAAAGGATGTAAGGGAATCCCGCATAGCTGTCATGCTTAAAAACGGCTATCGTAAAGCATTGCATTGGAGTTTTTCGCATAAAATAGCGATATTATCAGGAACGGGAATTGCTTTTGTAATTGCACTGATTCTGTTTTTCACCTTTGGCCGAAGTTTCCTACCGTCGTTCAACGAGGGTGCATTTACCATTAATATAAGTCTGATGCCGGGTGTGTCGCTTGAAGAATCCGATAAAATCGGACGAGAAGCCGAAGAAATAATACTCAGCATTCCCGAAATAACTACTGTGTCACGAAAAACCGGTCGTGCAGAACTTTCAGAGCACTCTTTCGGCGTTAACGTATCGGAAATAGAAGCACCTTATGAACTTTCGGGACGTACGAAAAATGAATTAATCGAAGAACTCCGACACAAACTGTCGGTGATTCCGGGTGCCAATATAGAAATAGGGCAACCTATATCACACCGTATCGATGCAATGCTATCGGGATCGAAAGCCCAAATAGCGATTAAGTTGTTTGGCGATGACCTTTCTAAACTTTATCAAATCGGTAACGATATAAAGAATAGCATTACGGATATTGAAGGAATCGTCGATATTACACTTGAACAACAAGTGTCGCGTCCTCAATTGCACATAACTCCAAGGAGGGAATTAATGGCACGATATGGAATTACAATGCCTCAATTTTCTCAATTCATAAATGTTGCCTTATCCGGCGTAGTAGTATCAGCCATTTATGACAACGGGCTTCCATATGACTTGACGTTAAAAGTTGCCGACGATGAACGCGACAGTATGGAAAAAATCAAAAATCTTATGATTGATAGCAACGTAGGCAAAATACCGCTGTCGTATGTGGCAAACATATCTTCTGTCGATGGCCCGAATACCATAAATCGAGAAAACGTAAGTCGTCGCATAGTAGTATCAGCAAATGTACACGAACGCGACCTGCGAGGAGCTGTCAACGACATTCAAAAAGCAATCAATGCCAACATTTCTTTGCCCGAAGGATATTATATTGTATATGGCGGACAATTTGAAAGCGAGGCACATGCGTCACAAACACTTTCGATTGCATCGATTGTTGCACTGCTTATAGTGTTCATGCTGCTTTATCATGAATTTAAAAATACTTCAGAGGCACTAACAGTACTGCTCAACCTGCCTCTTGCAATGATTGGCGGTGTAATCATCATTTTCTTCACGTCAAAGGAGCTTAATATACCTGCCATCATCGGCTTCATTTCATTGTTGGGTATTACCACCCGAAACGGTATGTTACTTATGTCGCATTACAACCATTTGCAGAACGAAGGTGTTGATCTGAACCAACGAATACTTATTGGATCTATCGACCGACTTAATCCAATTATTATGACTGCATTATCTTCGGCATTGGCACTCATACCCTTAGCAGTAAAAAGTTCGGAACCGGGGAATGAAATTCAAAGTCCAATGGCAATTGTGATTTTAGGCGGATTGCTTACTTCAACAATCCTCAATCTGTTTATAATTCCAATAATATATTATTTAACCAATCGCAATAAAAATGAATAAACTACATATAATATTGGCATTGGCAATATTACCAATGTTCAATGCATCCATTAAAGCAGATAATTATATTGATGGAATTCTCTCATCTGTTTTGACAAATAACATTGATATCAAAGCTACCGAATTGCAACTGTCCCGAGATAGCATAGATATCAGTTCGACAAATTATCTGGAAGATCCGTCAGTGGATTTTGAATATTTGTTTGGAGCAAAAGATGTGGGTGATAAATGGGCGATAGGCATTTCACAAGGTTTCGATTGGCCAAGCGTTTACAGGGTACGCCGACAAGCCAATAATTCAAAATTAAGGGCACTTGCCTATACGGCATCCATAAAAAGGCTTGAAATATTGTATCAAGCTAAAGTGTTGTGCCTCGATATAATAAACCTAAATAAGCAAATCGCCATACAAGAATCGCTGCATAATCATTATACCGATATGTATAATAATTATTCACAAGCTTTTAATAAAGGAGAAATAACGATTCTTGACATAAACAAGTTGCGTATTGAATTAATTAATATTACGCAATACTTAGATCAACTTAAAATAAAGCGAAATGAAGTCATTGAAAATCTGAGTACGCTGAACGGCGGCAATAAAATCGAATCAATCGAAAATGAAAAAGAATACCCTATCGAGGAATTTATGTCGCTTGATACTTATGTCATGCAATATGGGGAATATGACCCTGAGTGTAATTACTATAGTGAAATGAACAATGCATTTGATGCCGAGTATTCTGTGGCACGTATGGGATGGTTGCCTAAGTTTAATATCGGATATAAATATTCCAATGAAATTGGTGATAGCTTTAATGGATTTACCGTTGGCGCATCAATACCTTTGTTTGCAAACAGGAAAAAGACAAATGCAGCCAAAGCTCAGGAAATTGCCAATTATTTCGAAATGAATAATATTGAAAACGCCAACATCTCACGCATAAAAACAACTTTTGCCAAGGCAGTTTCGTTAAAGGAACAGTTGGAAACTTATAGAAACGCGGTTGACATAGAAGCCAATCAAAAATTGCTTTATAAAGCACTTGATACACATCAGATTTCATTGCTTGACTATATACAAGAAATGATATATTTTGTGAATGCGGAAAATAAGATGTTGGAAATTGAATATGAATACTACAGTACTATGACCGAGTTAAATAAATATTCACTTCTTTTGATAAAATAATTTTTTCATGCTCAGAAGCGATCTTGTTTTACATATTTTATAATGCAAGACCGCTTCTGATAAATTATTTATGTAAACACTAAAATATGAATATGTTATAATTAGTTGTTTTTCTTAAAAAACACATACGTGCCATATGCGATACATCTAATTTTATTATTTTTGGGGGTGTAAAGTCTAAATCATCATCACTATGACAGATATAGAAGATCTGCTACGCTCTCTCATAGATCAGCACAAAAGCATCGATATTGTCGAAAGTGAATTTAAGCGCATACTTAATGAAGACCCTATGATGAAAGAAGATTATCTTGCATGGTGCGAAGAAGGAGGATATTCCTATAAAACAGGTTACGAAGATTTCATCCAACAAATTATCGATTCTGATGACTCCATCTGGGACACACTTATACAATTTGAGGATGAAAATTAGAAAATTCACATATATTGCTTGATTTTACAAAATGAAAAACAGTAGCTTACGGTTACCCGCCGAATGGGAAGAACAATCTGCCATACTTATGGCATGGCCTCATGAAAATACTGATTGGAATTATATGCTTCCTGAGGTTGAACATTGTTACACCCAAATAGTCGAAAACATCGCAAAAAATGAAGACTTGATAATCGTAACACACGACACTCATTATTTAAGGCAAAAACTGGCACACCTGCCGAGCGAAAGGCTTCATATATTCCGGATAGACACCAACGACACGTGGGCAAGAGACTTCGGACCTATTTCGGTAATTAAAAATGGGATTCCAGTTCTTTATGACTTTAAATTTAATGCATGGGGGCTGAAATTTGCAGCCAATCTCGATAATTTAATAAATTCATCTTTATTCAAAACAGGAATTTTCAACACTGAACTCGAAAACAGGCTCAATTTTGTTCTTGAAGGCGGTTCGATAGAAAGCGATGGACGTGGAACACTGTTGACCACAACTGAATGTATGCTTTCAAAAAATAGAAATGGCGAATTTTCGAAGCAAGACATAGAAGATTATTTATCTCGCCAATTTGGCATTGAGAAATTTATTTGGTTGAATCACGGCCGTCTGGATGGTGATGATACTGATGGCCATATTGACACATTGGCACGTTTTTGTCCTAATGACACAATCGCATATGTCGGTTGTGATAATCCATCAGATTCACATTTCGACGAATTAAAACTGATGGAAGCTGAATTGAAAGATGCGGTTAGTTCGCAAGGACATCCATTCAATCTTGTAAAATTGCCATTACCATCTCCTGTCTATGACGAAAACGGGCAACGGTTACCGGCAACTTATGCAAATTTCCTTATAACAAACAACCAAGTTCTTGTACCAACTTACGGACAAGAAGATTCTGACAGCGAAGCATTACGCATAATTGCAACATTGTTCCCAACTCGTGAAGTTGTGGACATAGATTGCAGATCACTTATCAAGCAACATGGCTCGCTACATTGTGCGACAATGCAATTAGTTAAGGGTACAATTAAATAACTGAATTTTTTTGACATGAATAGTAACATAAATGTAGGTATAATTCAACAAAGCAACACAAGTTCTATTGTTGAAAATAGAGAAAAATTGATTACTAAAATCAGGTCGCTTGCATCCAAAGGGGCCGAACTTATAGTGCTGCAAGAATTGCACGATTCTCTTTATTTTTGCCAAACCGAAGATATTTCTTGTTTTGACTATGCTTGTACTATTCCAAGCAAAGTGACCGACGAGTATGCATCGATAGCTCGTGAAACGCACGTTGTGCTTGTTTCTTCATTATTCGAGAAACGAACTCCGGGATTGTATCATAATACGGCAATAGTTTTCGACCGAGATGGCAGCATTGCCGGTAAATATCGGAAAATGCACATTCCGGATGACCCTGCATATTACGAAAAATTCTATTTTACTCCGGGTGATTTGGGATTTGAACCAATTGACACCTCAATTGGCAGGCTTGGCGTACTTGTTTGTTGGGATCAATGGTATCCCGAGGCTGCCCGCCTTATGACTCTGAAAGGAGCCCAATTGTTGATATACCCCACTGCCATAGGTTGGGAAAGTTCTGATTCGGCTGATGAAAAACAGCGGCAACGTAATGCTTGGAGAATATCACAACAAGCTCATGCCGTGGCCAATGGCATACCGGTTATTGCCGTAAACCGTGTGGGATTTGAACCTGATTTATCGGGTCATACGTCAGGCATTACTTTCTGGGGTGGGAGCTTCGTTGCGGGGCCACAGGGTGAATTAATTTATGAAGCTCCTGATGATGCCGAAGCTGAAGCAATAGTAAAAATAGATATGACGAGAAGCGAACATGTCCGCCGTTGGTGGCCATTCTTGCGTGACCGTCGCATAGATGCATATTCCGGAATTACCAAACGCTTCATAGATTAAGAGAATGGGCAAAGAAATAGAACATAAATATCTTGTCAACGATGATTCATTTGTAAATCTTGCCTCGAATTGCTTTCTAATCAAGCAAGGATACATTTGCCGTGAGAAAGAACGCACCGTAAGAATAAGATTGCTTGACAATAAAGCATATATCACCATAAAAGGTGAAACCGTTGGTGACACTCGTGCCGAATATGAATATCCAATCCCATTTGATGATGCGCTAAAAATACTCGACTCTTTATGTATAAAACCTGTCATCGAGAAAAAACGTTATATTGTGGAATATCATGGCAATACATGGGAAATAGATGTGTTTGATGGACAACTTCATGGACTTGTTATCGCTGAAATTGAAGTACCTTCGAGCGATTATCATTATGAAATTCCTCCATTTATTGGGGAAAATGTCACTAACGACCCACGATATTATAATGCCAATTTGGCGATTGCAAATACTATCCCAAAGTTAGGGAGATTCAGTAAATAGCATAAAAAGCCAACTAATTCATGCACAATGTGTTGCGAATTAGTTGGCTTTTTTAAATGCGGAATGCCGCATACACATGAGCACACCACCAAAAAAGCTCTCCCTTCCATATATTTTGGTAAATTCTTTGCAAAAATCATTTGCCATACAAAAAATTTCAGTAATTTTAGCCTTTAGAAACACGGGGGTAGCCGTTTGAATGTTATTATAGCACTGTAGATTCAATACTTCTTATCGCTATGTCCCTATTCCTCAAAGAGATAAATTTTATTTTTGTATCAAGCTTACAAGCTTACGTTAATTGCTTATGGAAGAAAGAAACCGATTTAAAGAAGTGCTGAGTTCTTGTGTAAAGACCACATTCCTAATGGCAATGTTTCTCTCAATTAGCTTCAATGCGAATGCCATGTTTAAGGTCGATGGTATATATTACAACATCCTTTCATCTGATGACAGGACTGTCGCAGTAACTAATGAGTATGGAGGATATACAGCCTCTAACAGTGGAAACAGCTATTCCGGAGATGTTATTATACCACAAAAAGTTATATATAACAGCATTACCTACACTGTCACCGCAATCGGGGACTGTGCTTTCGAGGGATGCAGCAGCTTGGCATCTGTTGAAATGCCTAACGTCACATATATCGGACGCTGGGCTTTCTCGTATTGCAGCAGTCTGACTTCAGTTGAGATGCCGAGTGTCACATCTATCGGGCAAGGTGCTTTCAGGCGATGCAGCAGTCTGACTTCAGTTGAGATGCCAAACGTCACCACTATCGGACGCTGGGCTTTCTTTCGCAGCAGTCTGACCTCTGTAGAGCTTCCGTCGAGCGTCACATCTATCGGGGACTA
>CAYNBZ010000056.1:0-13727 GCA_964395975.1 uncultured Muribaculaceae bacterium
GGCGGTTCTTCTTCTTCTTCTTCTTCTTATTATTATTATTATTATTATTATTATTTGTTCCCAGCAGCAACACCACCCACCCCGCACCATACTTTTTCACATTCCCCATTGTTTTTATGGTTAAGTTTTACTGCCCCTTTAAAAATGCCACTTGTGTATGAAAATTTGGAGAAGCAGCTGTGAAAGTCCCTATTTATAAGGGTTTGATGGTGCGAAAAATACTTATTTTTAGGGATTTCAAAGATTTGTGATAGTTATTTACTTTGTAGTTGAAATAATAACACTAATCTTGATAAGAATGAAAAAAACGGCAATTATTTATGGGTCTTCGACTGGTACATGCCAAAGTATAGCCGAATCCATAGCAAATAAATTGGGTGTTTCGGGCAGCGATCTGCTTGATATTGCAAATGTGACTGCATCTCAGATTGAAGGATATGACAATCTTCTTTTGGGTACTTCCACATGGGGAGCAGGTGACATGCAAGATGATTGGTATAGCGGTATAGAAAAAGTAAAAGCTGCTGATCTTACAGGAAAAACAGTTGCTTTATTTGGATGTGGTGATTCACAATCCTACAGCGATACTTTTTGTGATGGCATGGGTGAAATATACCGTGAATTGCAGGGTACGGGTTGTAATATTATCGGCAGCGTCCCTACCGATGGCTACACTTATGACGATTCCACTGCTGTGGCAGACGGACGTTTTGTGGGGCTTGTTCTTGATGATGTGAATGAGAGCGACATGACGGAAAGTCGCATCGATACATGGATTGATACCATAAAGGGGCAATTATAAATTTATATTTTAGCAGAGCCTTATGTTCACGACAAATATCAATTCGGATGTGGTGCAAGTATTCTTGAATCATATTTATGAGTTCAAGAAAGGAGTGCGGCAAATGGTGTTGTTTACGACCGACAAGAAATATGCCGAATATACTACTCAACGCTTGTCGAGCCAAAAAATCAATTACCTTATTCAACCTGTTGGTGAAGACAAGATAAATTTGTTTTTTGGACGTAAGGAGTGTATCAATGCTATCAAATTGATGGTAACACGTCCTCTCAACAAGTTAACGCCCGAGGAAGATTTTATTCTTGGTGCGATGTTGGGATATGATATTTGCGTGCAATGTCGTCGTTATTGCGAACGAAAATGCAAATAGCGATATGTGAAGAGCAAGAAGTTTTTCGTGAAACATAATAAACTGTGGGTCGGGAAGTGTTGTGAATGTGAATTTGCGCGCTTCCCGTTTTTTATTCGAAGTGTTGTGACGGCTTTCTTAACGCTTGTGACGAAAGAAGTTGCTGACGATACTGCCGCATTCAGCTGCAAGTATTCCTGAAACCACTTCGGTTTTTTTGTGGAAAGGATTTGTACAGAATGTATGGTAGCCACGTTTTTCATCGGTCGCTCCATATACCACACGTTTTATTTGGCTCCAAGCTATGGCTCCTGCACACATCAAGCATGGCTCTATGGTTACATAGAGAGTGCAGGTAGTCAGATATTTGCCGCCAAGGTAGCTTGTCGCAGATGTGATTGCTTGCATTTCGGCATGGGCTGTAGGATCGGTCAGCGTTTCGGTAAGATTGTGGGCTCGCGCTATAATTTGTCCATTGCAAACGATTACAGCTCCAATAGGTACTTCGTTGCGCAATGCTGCTTTCCGAGCCTCGTCAAGTGCGGCTCGCATGAAATTTTCATCATTGGTTGTTTCTGTAGTTTTCATAATGCTTATTTTGCCCAATTTTCCCTGTCGAGGTTTCGATAGCTGAGAGCTTCTTGCAAATGCTTAGATTTTACTTGTTCATCGCCGGCGAGGTCGGCAATGGTGCGTGAAACTTTTAGTATTCGGTCGTAAGCTCTTGCCGACATGTTAAGGCGTGTCATTGCGGTTTTCAGTCTTTCAAGACCTTCGGCATCGGGTGTGGCATATTGGCGTATCAAGCGCGAGGTCATCTGTGCGTTGCAATGTATGCCTTTCTCGTTCTTGAATCTATGTAGTTGAATTTCTCGAGCTCTCACAACTCGTTCGCGAATCGAGGTACTGCTCTCTGAAGGCACATTAGAGGCCATTTCATCGAATTGCACAGGCGAAACTTCAATCTGTATGTCTATGCGGTCGAGGAGAGGTCCCGAAATCTTACTTAAATATTTATGGACAGCTCCGGGCGGACATACACATGGTTTCGACGGGTGTCCATAGTAGCCACAGGGACATGGATTCATGGATGCGACAAGCATGAATGATGCAGGATAATCGACCGAATATTTGGCTCGCGATATTGTTATGTGGCGATCTTCAAGTGGTTGGCGCATTACTTCAAGCACTTGTCGGCTAAATTCCGGCAGTTCGTCGAGGAACAGTATGCCATTATGTGCAAGGCTTATTTCTCCGGGGACAGGATATGTACCGCCGCCAACGAGAGCTATGGGCGAAATAGTGTGGTGTGGAGCGCGAAAAGGCCGACGTGTCATAAGGGTGGCACCGCGTTCAAGTTTTCCTGCCACTGAGTGTATTTTTGTAGTTTCTAATGCTTCTTGTAGGCTCAATGGTGGCAAAATTGAAGGCAGCCTCTTAGCCATCATTGATTTTCCCGAACCGGGACTACCGACGAGTATGATGTTGTGCCCGCCTGCGCAAGCCACTTCGAAGGCACGTTTAACATTGTCTTGTCCTCGCACTTCGGAGAAATCGAAGTCATAATTGTTGACTGTGCGGAAGAATTCTTCACGCGTGTTGATTACAGTGGGTTGCAGTCGATATTCTCCATTGATAAATTCTATTACTTCGGTCATGTTTTCCACTCCGAAAATGTCGATGTTATTTACTACAGCGGCTTCTTTTACATTGGCTTTTGGAAGAATGAACCCCTCATATCCGAGTTCTCTTGCTTTGATTGCCATTGGCAAGGCTCCCTTTATGGGAAGTACCGACCCATCGAGTGACAACTCTCCCATAATCATCAATCGCCCAAGGCGTTCATTTCGAATCTGCCCGTCGGCGGCAAGAATTCCTATGGCAAGAGGCAGGTCGTAGGCGGCACCCTCTTTCCTAACATCGGCAGGTGACATATTTATGACTATTTGCCTATGGGGAAAATTGCGTCCACACTGTTTTATTGATGTCCTTATGCGTTCCTGACTTTCCTTAACAGCAGTATCAGGCAAACCAACGATTGTATATCCGATACCTGAGTCAACCGATACTTCAATTGTGACAATTATTGCATCGATGCCATGTACTGCCGCTCCGAAAATTTTGGTAAGCATGGTTAAAATATATTTTTAGTTAGGTCAATTACAAAATTAACATTTTTATTTTATATTGAAGTGTATGCGGGATATATAATATTAGACTGTGGAGAATTTTTTCGTTTCTTTATTGAATTCAACTGTTAAGTTAATTTACAAATATAAAAATTCTGAAGAACTTAGTAGTAGGCAAGTTTATCATTGGTTCATTTGTCCAATTTTTATCTGGAAGATGGATGTTACATATAGTCTAAGGTTGTGATTGGCTTGAAGCTATACATGGTAAGGAGTGTTTGAATATTTGTAAACAAATAATGTAAAATTGTAATTTTGCAGTCGTTTTTTTATCTTTAAAGAGATGAACGACAAAATTAAGGGCTATTTGCTTGGAATTGTTGCGGCGGCAACCTATGGAATGAATCCTTTGTTTGCTTTGCCGTTGTATGGTGATGGCATGAATGTCGATTCTGTGTTGTTTTTCAGATACGTATTGGCAATTCCCATGCTTACTGTTATGATTGTGGTTAGGGGGCGTAGTTTCAAAGTGTCAGGGCACAATGTGATATTGCTCATTTTCATGGGCATTATGATGTCGGTGTCATCGCTTGCATTGTTTCTTAGTTACAATTATATGGCGGCGGGCATTGCATCGACGATGCTTTTTGTGTATCCGATACTTGTGGCATTGATAATGGTTGTGTTTTATAAAGAAAAATTATCGTTGTTGACTGTGTTTTGCATCATTCTTGCCATAAGTGGGATAGCATTGCTTTACCGTGGTGATGACAAAGTAATGCTTAGTGTTGTAGGAACTATGCTCGTTATGTTGTCGGCCATGTTTTATGCCATTTATATAGTAGGAGTAAATCATAGTTCGCTCAAGAATGTTGCTACGCTTACGGTTACATTTTATGTATTGACCTTTGGTGTGGTGTTGTTTTCCGTTCTAATTTTGGCTGACGACAGTGGGTTGTTGATTCCAACCAAATGGTATCTTTGGGGCAATCTTTTGGCTTTGGCTCTGTTCCCGACTGCCATATCGTTCTTGTGTACGACGAGTGCAACGAAGTATATAGGTTCCACTCCTACGGTCATACTCGGTGTATTGGAGCCGGTAACGGCGGTTATAATAGGCATAACAGTATTTAATGAAGAATTTACGGTACGTGAGGGATTATGGTTGGTGTTGATTGTTGTAGCAGTTACGCTTGTTATTGCCGGTGGCAGTATTTCAAACCCGTTACTTCGTTTCCGTAAACTTTTTCCACGACTTCGCAAGAAAACGCCCGGCAGCAACGGCGTTTAAACGTCTGTGGGTCGTATGTGAGTGTGGTAAGATAAATTGTGTGCGATTAATGTTTAAAAATAAAAAATAATTGCTACATTTGCATCGTAATTCGATTGATGTCATTATTGGGTGTATCACATTCACCACACTTATGGAAGTGGCATGATAGTGGCAGTTTTCAACAAGACATTTTTTGTATTCTCACATGATTTTGCAAGCACTGTTAGGTGCCGGGCATGGATGTAATGTATTTGTTCCCCCTCTATGTTATACGTATTATCACACTACATATCAGACAATAATATATGTACACAATTTCTGATTTAAGCTCGTTGGAGCTGCCTGAATTAAAGGCTATTGCGGAAACAATGAACATAAAAAAAATCGATGATTTAAGTCAGGATGACTTAATTTATACAATTCTTGACCAGCAGGCGATTAATAGTTCAAAGGCATCGGCGGCCAATATGTCGGAACGTAAGAAACGTACTTCGAAGTCGAAAGCCAAGGCACAAAAAGAGGTAACTAAAGACGAAGATAGCAGCGAAAGCGAAAATAATGAAAACACGGTTGGCAAGCAAAAAAAATCAATAGCGAAGAACGGACAGCAGGAACCTAAAGTTTCGAAAAAGCAAGGAAAACGACAATCACAGGATGCTGTAGAGGCTTCGTCTTCTTTGTTTGATTCGGAAGATGAATCGTCTGCCACCAACCGGTCGAAACAACAAAAAAAGACAGGAAAGAACAAGAAAATGGAAGAAAATAGCACTGTAACCGAACAGCAGGAAATTGTAACGGCAGCGGTTGCCGACAATGTTGATGGTAACACCGAGGTTAAGGACAGTGTTGCAGATGAAAATCTGCGGCAAGATGTTGCTGAGCCTTTAATGAATGGGAATGAACAGGAATTACATGGCGAATTGTATGAACTGCCGGTTACGGAAGCACTAATGACAGATGAAACAGCCACGGAGGAAAATCAAGCGGAAATAGCCAATGTAAAAAATGAAACACGGCAAATGATAAACAGCGAAACAAGGAAACCATCGTTTTCACTTGATTCTTTCTTTAATACAGGGTCACGCAAGACGTTTAAACCCCGTAGTCAGCAAGAGCGTGAAGAAGCTGCACGTCGTGCTGCCGAAGAAGCACGTCGTATTGCAGAGGAAGCAGCCAAAGCTCCGATTATAATACAAGAACCGCAAGCCGAGAAACAAGAATCCGACAATCATGCCAACAATGGTGGCAAGCGTGGAAAATTTGTAAAACAGAACGGCAAACAGATAACCAAGCAGCAACAGCAAGTTGCCGAGCTTGAATCGGAGCCGTTTAATTTTGAGGGTATATTAAGGGCTTCGGGCGTGTTGGAAGTCATGCCCGACGGTTATGGTTTCTTACGTTCATCGGATTATAACTATCTCACTTCGCCAGATGATGTGTATGTGGCTCAAAGCCAAATAAAGTTGAATGGTCTCAAGACGGGCGATGTGGTGGAAGGCACGATACGTCCGCCCAAAGAGGGTGAGAAATATTTCCCGTTGTGCAAGGTTGAACTTATTAATGGTCGCACTCCCGAATTTGTTCGCGACCGTATTCCTTTTGAGCATCTTGTGCCACTGTTCCCCGAAGAAAAATTTGATTTGACAAGCGGTAAGACTTGTAATATATCAACACGCATAGTGGATATGTTCTCTCCTATCGGCAAGGGTCAGCGCGGACTGATTGTTGCACCGCCAAAGACGGGTAAGACCGTGCTTCTTAAAGACATTGCTAATGCGATTTCGGAGAATCATCCCGAAACGTATATGATAATTCTGCTTATAGATGAACGCCCCGAAGAAGTTACCGACATGGCTCGCAGCGTGAATGCCGAGGTGATTGCCTCGACATTTGATGAGCCGGCTGACCGCCATGTGAAAATAGCCGGATTGGTGCTTGAAAAGGCCAAACGGCTTGTGGAGTGCGGTCATGATGTGGTTATATTGCTTGATTCAATCACGCGCCTTGCCCGTGCTTATAACACGGTGTCGCCGGCATCGGGTAAGATATTGTCGGGTGGTGTGGATGCCAATGCCTTGCAGAAGCCTAAACGCTTTTTTGGCGCGGCTCGTAACATTGAGAACGGTGGTAGCTTGACTATCATTGCCACAGCTTTGACTGAAACAGGCTCTAAAATGGATGAAGTAATATTCGAGGAATTCAAGGGAACTGGAAACATGGAATTGCAGCTCGACCGCAAATTGTCGAATAAGCGTATATTTCCCGCTGTTGATATCATTGCGTCGAGTACACGTCGAGACGATTTGTTGTTGTCGCGAGATACGCTAAACCGTATGTGGATTTTACGTCGTTTCTTGAGCGACCGCAATTCGATAGAAGCTATGGAGTTTATTAAAGACCGAATGGAGCGTACCCGTTCTAACGAGGAACTATTGCTGACGATGAACGATTGAAAAAATACATATTGTATTTATAAACATGATGCAGGTTTCGCTTTATGAAATTTGCATCATGTGTTGTTTTATGGCGGTATTTACATGCAATCTGTGGCGCAGTTTCCGGTTTTAGAGGGGTAGATTATTGGATAAATGCATTAACTTTGCAATATGTAATAACGAATTGGCAGAAATGCACTGTTCCACTGAAGTAGTGGTAATATAATAAGCATAAGTATATGGCAGGGACTGGCAAGACTAATGCAGCGAGACTGCTCGACAAAGCGAGAATAAAATATGAATTAGTACCGTATGAGGTCGACGAAAACGATCTTACTGCAACGCATATTGCCTTGCAGCTCGGTGAGAACATAAAACAGGTGTTCAAAACGCTTGTGTTGTATGGTGACAAACTGGGGCACTTCGTTTGTGTAGTACCTGGCGATGCTGAGGTTGATTTGAAAAAAGCGGCAAAGGTGTCTGGTAATAAGAAAGTCGATTTGATTCCCATGAAAGAATTGTTATCGACGACAGGTTACATTCGTGGTGGGTGTTCGCCGGTGGGAATGAAGAAATTGTTTCCCACATATTTCGATGCATCGTGTGAACAGTTTGATTATATATATGTTAGTGCCGGAGTGCGGGGATTGCAATTTAAAGTCAATCCAGCTGAACTTGTGAAATATGTGCATGCTACTCTTGCCGATCTGACGGCGGCAAGCAAATGAAACGGTTATGGGAAATACTATAGGAAAAATATTCAAGCTCACCACATTTGGAGAGTCGCATGGTGAGGCAATAGGCGGTATTATAGATGGAATGCCCTCGGGAATGAAAATCAACCTCGATGCCGTGCAGCACGAACTCGACCGCCGTCGGCCTGGACAGTCGTCGATAGTGACGGCTCGCAATGAACATGACCGTGTGCGTTTTCTTTCGGGAATGTTCGAGGGTGTTACCACAGGTACTCCCATAGGTTTTATCATCGAGAATGAAAATCAACGGTCGACCGACTATGGTAACTTACGTGATGCATTTCGTCCATCACATGCCGATTATACATATACGGCGAAGTATGGCATTCGTGACTATCGTGGTGGTGGGCGTTCATCGGCTCGTGAAACTGCTGCTCGTGTGGTGGCTGGAGCCATGGCTCGACAGGTACTTTCAACGAAAGGGATCAATATATATGCATATACATCACAAATTGGTGACATAGAACTCGACCGCAACTATAGGAAGTATGACCCTGCCGAAATTGAAAACAACGCTGTCAGATGTCCTGATGCTGATGTGGCACGACGCATGGTGGAGCTTGTCGAGCAGGTGAAGAGTGATGGCGACACCATAGGCGGTGTGGTTACCGGTGTGATAAAAGGCGTGCCGGTTGGGCTTGGTGAACCGGTTTTCGACAAATTGCATTCTGCACTTGGAGCTGCGATGCTCGGTATAAATGCAGCCAAAGGCTTTGAATATGGCCTTGGCTTTGAATATGCATGTCATCGCGGCAGCGAAGTACTCGATAAATTTATCATTAAGGATAATGGTCGTATAGGCACAGTCTCCAATAACTCGGGTGGCATACAAGGGGGTATCTCCAATGGGGAGGATATATATTTCAGAGTAGCTTTCAAGCCTGTAGCAACATTGCTGCGCAATGTTGCTACGATAAATGATAAGGGCGAAGCCGTTACGCTGAAAGTCCGTGGACGGCATGACCCATGTGTGTTGCCTCGTGCAGTCCCCATAGTCGAGGCCATGACGGCCATTGTGATGCTTGACTTTTTGCTTCAAGACTGTAGTACTCGGTTATGAACATTGGCTACAGGGATTTTGGGACATTCTTGCGCGAGCATTTTACCGGCAAGGTGCAGAAGATTTCGGTCAATGCCGGCTTTACTTGCCCCAATCGTGATGGCACAAAGGGACGTAGAGGATGTTCGTATTGTAATAATCAAACATTCAACCCTGCCTATTGCAGTCCTTCTGTCAGTGTGACTGAACAACTTGCTGAGGGGTGCAAGTTTTTTTCTCGTAAATATCCAGAGATGCAATATTTAGCCTATTTTCAGGCTTATACCAACACTTACAGTGACATTGGGCATTTACGCAGTTTGTATGAAGAGGCTCTTGCCACAAGGGGGGTAGTGGGGCTGGTAATAGGAACTAGACCCGATTGTGTACCGGATGACCTGATTGACTATCTGGCATCATTGGCGCGGAAAACATTCGTACTTGTTGAATATGGTGTGGAAACATCGCGTAACGATACTTTGCATCTCATCAATCGTGGGCATACGTGGGAAGAGAGTGCTGATGCTATCTTGCGTACTGCCTCTGCCGGAATATTTACCGGAGCGCATGTAATAGCAGGATTGCCGGGTGAGAATGCCGGCGATGTTGCCGCCACTGCTCGCAGGCTGTCGCAACTTCCACTTGATACTGTCAAGCTGCACCAGTTACAATTGGTGCGCGGTACAGAACTGGCAAGGCAGGTTGCTGCCGGAGAACTTACTGTTGAGCATTGGACTGTTGGGCAATATATAGATGTATGTATCGATTTTATTAGGAATTTGTCACCATTGATAGCCATAGAGCGTTTCACATCTCAGTCGCCCGATGAACTGCTTATTTCCCCACGGTGGGGACTTAAGAATTATGAGTTTACGGCATTGCTTCACAAGGCTATACTACAACGTTCTGTGTGCCAAGGTGCGGCTTTGATGTGAAAATATGGTGAAAAAACGAACTCGTTTGTTTTGTTCTGCACCCAACTTGCACTAACTTTGCAAGACGATTAACAAAAGAATTAGATTATGGCTCTTCAATGTGGAATAGTGGGATTACCTAATGTCGGTAAATCCACTTTATTCAATTGTCTATCAAATGCTAAAGCGCAGTCGGCAAATTTCCCTTTTTGTACAATTGAACCTAACGTGGGTGTCATTACAGTGCCTGATGAACGGCTCAACGTACTTGCTCGGTTGGTAAATCCTCAAAAGATAGTTCCCACTACAGTGAAGATTGTCGATATAGCAGGGCTTGTGAAGGGAGCGTCAAAGGGTGAGGGACTTGGCAACAAGTTTCTTGCTAATATACGGGAAACTGATGCCATATTACACGTATTGCGTTGTTTCGACGATGATAATGTAACCCATGTCGATGGCACGGTTGATCCTGTGCGCGACAAGGAAATCATAGACTATGAATTGCAGTTGAAAGACCTCGAAACCATTGAGAGCCGCATAGGACGTGTGCAGAAGCAGGCACAAACGGGTGGAGACAAACAGGCCAAGTTGCAATATGAGGTATTGTGTCGCTACAAGGAAGCGTTGGAGCATGGAAAGGCGGCTCGTACTGTGCAATTCGAGGGCAAGGATGAACAGAAAGTGGCTCATGACCTATTTTTGTTGACAAATAAGCCGGTGCTGTATGTGTGCAATGTTGATGATGCAAGTGCCGCTACGGGCAATCGTTACGTCGATATGGTACGTGAGGCTGTAAAGGATGAAGGTGCCGACATACTTGTAGTAGCCGCTAAGATAGAGTCGGAAATTGCCGAACTCGACACTTATGAAGACAAGCAGATGTTTCTTGGTGAGATAGGGCTTGAAGAATCGGGTGTCAATCGCCTTATTAAGTCGGCTTATAAGTTGTTAAATCTTGAAACATTCCTGACGGCAGGACCTCAGGAAGTGCGTGCATGGACTTTCCGTCGTGGCAGCAAGGCTCCACAGTGTGCGGGTGTCATTCATAGTGATTTTGAGAAAGGTTTTATCCGTGCCGAAGTGATAAAGTATGACGATTACGTGGCACTAGGCAGTGAAACTGCGGTGAAAGAAGCCGGCAAGATGTATGTTGAGGGCAAGGACTATGTAGTTCAGGACGGCGACATCATGCACTTCCGTATTAATGGGTAAATAATGTTTTATAAATTAGCAAATCGGCAATTCTAATTTTTAGAATTGCCGATTCTTCTTAAAGTTGTGTGCCAATAAAGTTCTGACAACGCTCGATTAGCTCGTTAGCATATTTTACATGTTGCGTTGGATTCTCAAAAGTGGCATTAGGTGAAAGGGGTAATTTAATGTCAAAATTAGTACCGATCTTACCATTTTTGCTGACAGTGATTTGGTTCATCATGTCAACTAATCCGCTAAGTCGATAAGAGTTGTTTTTGTCATGCAGACCGCCATTTACGAATATGACGGGAACTCCCATACCCAGACACGGAAGAGCTGTGTGAATTTTAGAAGTAACTACAAATCTGGCAGAAGCAAGCCTGTTTAGGTAGTCATCGGCAATTTTATAATAATCATTGTATCCATCGGGCAGCATCGGGTCATAAAAAACAGCATTTTCCAATAAATCAGTATCAAAAATACGATGCATAATATTTTTCTTATTTAACCAATTCATCAATTTGCCATCTTTGATGAGCCTTAAAAATGAACGCGGCCTTGAAATAATTTCACGCCATGTTATTAGTTCCTCTAAAACATTCACAAAAAGTATTTCTCCGTTGTCCTTTTTTACCCTTTTGTATTTTTTACCTAAAGTCAGAGTCAGGCATCCGGAGAAATAGGCATCGACTCCTGCTTGTTTTAAAATCTCACAAGTGTGTAAATCCCGACATCCAATCGGGGCATGTCGTTTTAAATAATTTATGCTTTTCTCTGACAGCATTTCATCCTCTACAGAATAATTGATATGCATTGCCACGAACAACGGGTTTATTTGCTCTGCAGGTGGCCAATTCTCGGGATGCATCATATACCATCCGTTCATTATCATCTTAATGGGGGCTCCTTGGTATTCTGATAGCTTTTCACGATTAACATATTCATCTACATGGGGCAGAAATTGCTTTGCTGCAAGACTTTGTATAAAATCGCCTAAATTTTGTTTGCCAAAAGCAGGCATATAATTTAAGAGTCCGTATCTGTCCATATTTGTTATAAATATTAATGTACAAAGTTAATCAGATACACACAATTATACTAATTTTGTAGTTGAAAAACGTATCTCAATGTTAAGAACAGAGTCTTACAAAAAAGGCATAGTCCACTCTTCAATATTTAATGTAATTGCCAAAATTGCAGCATTTGTACAGCAGTGGCTTATTGGATATTATTTTGGTATTGGCTCTGGTACAGATGTGTTTTTTTTCACTTATAATATTATATTGTTTGTTTCGTTCTTTTTCTTGAACTTCACTACATCAGTGTTGATTCCGGAAGGAATGAAAATACGAAATACGGAAAGTGATGCAATATCCAAGCAGTTTTTTAATTTCTATATATTGGGTTATGCAATTATAGGGCTAATTTTTTCTGTTATTGCTAATATTGATACCCAATGGCTTATGCGTGTAGCATCGTCATTCCCGCAAGAAGTTATTATTGATAATGTTTCATTGGTGAGGTGGTGCGTACCTATAATATTTTTGAATCTCATTGTAAGCATTATGAGTGAGATTTTGGTTTCGTACAAGTATTTCACCGTTCCAAATATAGTTACGTTTACTAATTACATCATTGGCATTGCATTCATAATTATATTCCATGACAGTATGAAACTACAATCAGTGGCAATGGGGCTTATATTAGGTTACATTGTCAATTTACTGGTTGTCGTTATTATGATGAAAAGAGAGTTAAAATGGGATTTTCTTGTATTTCGTAATAGCAGGTTTAAACAAATATCAGGAAGTGCATTATACTCTCAATGTGGATACATAGTTTATCTTGCTGCATTATATGTCCCGCAGAATATTTTTTCTCAAATGTCGAGTGGGGTTCTTACTGCCGTTAATTTTGCCGACAAGATACTTACTATCCCCAGTATTTTTCTTGTGGGGCAGATAACCAATGTGATGGCAATAAAAATAAATAATCTTGTGTCAGTAGGCAGATTGCAAGAACTGTCGATTCTTGCCGAGAAATTGATAATCGTTACAACTGTGGGACTTTTGATTGTTTCTGTTGCTATTTCAGTCCTAAGCGACTGGATTGTAACTTTGCTGTTTTCTTGGGGGAATTATGATATGAAAGCGATGTCTGTCACGTCACGTATCCTTTCTACAATGATATTTTATTTGCCGTTCAGTTTTACCTATGGCATTCTAATGAAATTTTATAATGCTTTTAAAAAGCAGAACATATTTTTCTACATACAAGCATTCACTCAGGCCATAACAGTCGTTCTGTATTTATATTTCATACCGAACATTGGCATATACATATATCCTATGTGCCGAATCTTGCCATATTTGCTTGCAACGATAAGTACCATTTTTCTATTGAAGTCTTTTTATGGAAGTCTGCGCATACGTTATACGATATTGGTGTTGTTGGGCATTGCCGCGATTGTACTGTATGTGCTAATAAAAGATTTTGTGTATAATTAGGGACATTCAGTAAATAGCATAAAATTATGCCAACTGATTCATGCACAAAGTGTTGCGAATTAGTTGGCTTTTTTGTATCTTTAGGTATTTCCTCACAAATAAGGTTTGGCAGCCAAAACGGATGAAATTCCACAACCAAGATATGGTTAAGATACAAAATATTTCAATTTTACTCATACTTTTTCCGGTTTAATTTGATACATAAAAATTCATCTGCCTATTCTGCGTCCACTGCCCACAGTGGTCTCACTTATCTATTAAGGAAGCGAGGAAGATTTTTTCCTGACTTCGTCAATGCGTCACCCAAAAATCATCTTCGAATAAAGGAGC
>CAYNBZ010000057.1:0-12676 GCA_964395975.1 uncultured Muribaculaceae bacterium
CGCTCCTTTATTCGAAGATGATTTTTGGGTGACGCATTGACGAAGTCAGGAAAAAAGCCAACTAATTCGCAACGCTTTGTGCATGAATTAGTTGGCTAATTTTATGGTATTTACGGAATGTCCCTTTTTTGGTAAACCAAAAGCACCTGATATCATATAATTTTCTCTTAACTGTTGGAATATTGTATCGTTACCTTGTGGCAGGGTTTAGAACTATTGTCATTTTACCCAGAAATTTGACGTAAATATGACAAGAACGGTGAAAATTTCAAGACGTCCGAGCAGCATCATGAACGACATAATCCATTTTGCAGCATCGGGATATGTGGCAAAGCTCCCTCCTGCGGCATCCCCGATGCCCAATCCTATGTTGCTAAGAGCCGAAAGCGATGAATAAAAGGCTTCTTGCATTGGGATATTCAATGCAGTCAATGCCAGCGTACCTATAATAATGATACACAGATATATACCGAGAAATGCTATGGCCTTTGTTACGGTTTCTTGAGGTATCACTTTTTGATTGATGCGCACGTTGATTACGCTGTTGGGATGTAATACACGATACAGTTCGTTCTTTATGTTTTTTGCCATTAACTCCATGCGGTCGATTTTGGCTCCGCCAGATGTTGATCCAGCGCATGACCCGAAAAACATGAGTATGCACATAATCATTATGACAAAATGTCCCCAACATTCGAAATCAGTGACGATAAATCCCGATGATGTCATTGCCGAGATACATGTGAACAGCGCATCAAGCGCAGTGCGTCCTGTGGCATGTTCGTTGAATCCGTTAATCAAAATAAAAATCGTGCATAAGGCGGCGGCAATGAGTGCCGTTCCTGCATACCATCGGAATGTGGCATTGTTGGCGATGGCTTTAAAGTCGCCTCGCGCACCACGGTAAAGTAGGGCAAAGTTCATGCCTCCAATAAACATAAATATGGTGACAACAATGTCAATATATCGGGAGTCCCACCAACTTATGCTGGCATTTTTGGTAGAAAAACCTCCTGTAGATAGAGTGCTCATGGCGTGGCAAAGGGCATCGAAAAAATTCATTGGTCCGGCCCATAGCATGATGCACATTATGCCGGTAAGCGAAATATACACCATCCACAGGCTTTTGGCCGTGGAGCTGATGCGAGGACGTAACTTATCGTGGGTAATGCCTGTAACTTCGGCATTGAATAATTGCATACCACCGGCATGATTTAGCATTGGAAGCACGGCAAGCGAAAAAAGGATTATACCCATACCGCCTATCCATTGCATCACTGATCGCCAAAACAGTATGGTTTTAGGGAGCGTTTCCACATCGGTTAGAACTGTAAGGCCGGTAGTCGAAAAACCCGACATCGATTCCATGAAGGCATTGGCAGGATTGGTAATGATGTGAGAGAAAAAAAACGGTAGTGTACCGAATACCGAAAATGCGAGCCAAACAACTGGGGTGAGCAAGATGCCTTCACGCTTGTGCATGTCCATGTTTTTAGGTTTTATGCCGAATGTCATTGCCATTCCGGCTCCGCAGGTAATTATTGCCGAATAAACCATTGCCTTGGTGGGAGTAGTTTCTTCATAAATCAGACCGACAATGACAGGCCCTACCATGAACAGTGCTTCTATCATCAACAACCAACCAAGCATTCTGAAGATTGCCGGCAGGTTGACTATTGATTTGTTTTTTAATGTCATGTGATACATGATAGGTGGTGTGGTCGTCGAGTCAATTGAATAGTTTTTCCATTTTGTGCAATGCGCCATGCAGGCAGAAGATGACAACGTGGTCGCCAGCTTCTATGCGGGTGTTGCCTTTTACGAGCTGCCCTTTGCCGTTGCGAACAAGACCTGCTATAGTCATGTCGCGAGACAAGTGCAGGTTCATCACGGCATCGCGGGTTATGCGCGACCCTTCTTTTGCAACCAATTCTGCCACTTCGGCATCGGCAAGGGCGAGGCACTTGGAATTGTTCAGGTCATTGTCGAGCATGAGTTGGAATATGCGACTTGAGGCAAGTAGTTTTTTATTGACAACCGAGCCTATGTTAAGGCTTTCTGCTTCAGAAATAAACTGTATGTTCTCAACTTCTGCGATTGTCTTGCACACACCATATTCTTTGGCTGCCAGACAGCCCAATATATTGGTTTCTGAGCTGTCGGTGAGAGCCACGAAGGCTTCGTAGTCGCCTATTCCTTCTTCTTGAAGCAATTCTACGTTTCGGCCATCGCCATGCACTATGTTGCATTCGGGTAATAATTGGGCGAGTTCGCGGCATCGTTGCATATTGCTTTCAATGATTTTGAATTTATATCGTCCGGTTGCAGCCCGTACAAGTTGCACGGCGATGCGACTTCCGCCCATCACCATCACACGTTTTACGCCAACTTCGATTTTTCCCGTCATTTCAAGCACGGTGTGCATGTACTCTTTGGTAGTGGCTATGTACACTATGTCGCCGGCACACACATGGTCGTCACCACATGGAATTATTGTTTCGTGGCTACGCTTTATTGCCGAGATGTGCATATATCCCGATTGTATGCTCAACTCTTTTAATTGCATTCCCACGAGCATCGCATTCTCGCGCAACTTAACGCCGACTATCACAAGTTGCCCGTCCATTAGTTCAAACCAACTTCGTACCCATGTGCGGCGTAGGGATGTCAGTATTTCGTGTGCGGCAAGATTCTCGGGATATATAACGTTGTCCACACCCATGTTGGAGAAGAACGATTTATGCTCCGATTTTGTGTATTCAAAATTGTCGATGCGTGCGACAGTGTTTTTAGCACCATATTTTTTTGCTATTGCACAAGCCACCAAATTGCGCGACTCGAATGGTGTTACAGCAATGAACAGGTCGCATCCATTGGTGCCGGCATCACGAAGCGAAGAAAAAGAGGTGGGGCGTCCAGCAAATGTCATCAGGTTGTACATCTCGAAATCGTTGAGTCTCTCTTCATCTTGGTCGATTAGTATTACATCTTGTCCTTCTTCCGACAAGAGCCTTGCCAAGTGTGTGCCAACTTCTCCGGCTCCGGCTATGACAATTTTCATTTTTCTTCGATTATTTCAAGAATCTTAGTCTTAATGCTTACGTTGTCCATGCCGCATTCTTGTCGCAATTGTTCGATAGTGCCTTGTGCTATGAAACGCTCCGGTATGCCAAACCGTGTGACGTGTACGGCCATATTGTGGTCGTTAAACCATTCGATTACTGCCGATCCTAATCCTCCATTGATTACACCATCTTCAACAGTAATAACTTGGCGGTAACCGGTGCCTACTTCGGTTAATATTTCTTCATCGATGGGGGATAGGAATATCATGTCGTAATGGGCCACATGTGAGCCTTTGTCGCCGAGTTGTTCGATTATGGCTGCCACATCGTTGCCTATCGGGCCTATGGTCAGCACTGCCACCTTGTCGCCGTTGTGCAATTTGCGGCCTCGTCCTATGGCAAGAAGTTCCATGTTGCATTGCCAATCGGTAATGACACCGTTTCCACGTGGATAACGTATCGCGAATGGCCCGTATTTCCCTGTTTGAGCAGTGTACATTAGGTGGCGCAGATAATGCTCATTCATTGGAGAACTTATTATCATGCCCGGAATGCAACTCAAGTATGCCATGTCGAACACGCCATGATGCGTAACGCCGTCATCGCCAACAAGTCCTGCGCGGTCGATGCAGAATATTACCGGTAACCGTTGTATGGCTACATCGTGTATGATTTCATCATAGGCTCGTTGCAAGAAAGTGGAGTATATGCAGCAGAAAGGGATGAGTCCGTCTTTTGCCATTCCACCCGAGAATGTAACGGCGTGTTCTTCGGCAATACCTACGTCAAATGCACGGTCGGGCATTTCTTCGAGCATAAAACTCAGGGAGCAACCTGTGGGCATGGCTGCCGTAATGCCCACAATCTTGGGATTTTGTCGTGCCAGTTCCACTATTGTGTGTCCAAAGACATCTTGGAATTTCGGCGGTTTTCCTGTCGTATCTTCAGTTATGCGTTGCCCTGTTTCCTTGTTGAAACATCCGGGTGCATGCCATGTCACAGGGTCGTCTTCGGCCGGTTTATATCCTTTGCCCTTGCGAGTGCGGAAGTGTAGCAGTCGAGGACCGTCCATGTCTTTAATGTCGGTTAGGATTCTAATGATACGTTCCACATCGTGTCCATCATAGGGACCGAAATATCTTATGTTCAATCCCTCGAATATGTTTTGTTGACGGGATAGCAATGATTTAATGCTGTTGTTGAATCTCAGTATAAGTCCTCGGTGCTTTTCATTGATTAGATGTAACTGTTTCATGAATTGGTAAACCCTGTATCGCAGCTTGTTATATGACTTCGATGTATTGATTTGAGTCATGTAACAGTTTAGTGCCCCAACATTTTGGTCTATCGCCATATCGTTGTCGTTGAGGATGATAAGCAGATTGCTGTTTGCTTGTGCTGCATTGTTTAATGCTTCAAAAGCCAAACCGCCGCTAATCGATGCATCACCTATTACAGCCACTACTTTACGCCTTTGCAGGTCATGATTGAGCTTGGATGCCATCGCCATTCCGAGAGCCGCAGAAATGGAATTGGATGCGTGTCCGGCAATAAAACTGTCGTATTCGCTTTCGTCAGGATTTGGGAACCCACTTATGCCTCCTTTTTTCCGTAACATGTCAAATCGATTTCGGCGGCCTGTGAGTACTTTGTGGCTATATGCTTGATGACCTACATCCCACACTATGCGGTCGTATGGTGTGTTGAAAACATAGTGTAACGCTACTGTAAGTTCAACCGTTCCCATGCTTGAGGCAAAATGCCCCGGTGTGTGGGAAATAGATTCAATTAAAAATTTCCTAATCTCACTGCACACTTGCGGCAATCTTTCCACAGGCAATTGGCGCAAGTCATCGGGTGAATTGATTTGCGAAAGTAGCGGACATTCTTTTTGGATATCAAAATTTGGCACAGCTAATCGTTATAATTAAAAGTCCTTCACTTGCTTGGAGTGTTTCATTGCTTGCGGTTGCGAACATACTTCTTGTAAAGTGGGACAAATACCACAATACCCGATGCCACGATAGCAAACACTACCATGAAATCGATTCGTTCCACCCTTGATAATAGTATGACACATAAAGCTAACCACAACAATGCCACGCAGGCAAAGCGGAAGATTTGATACTTTGTCATTACAGTTTATCAATCTTTTAGTATTGCAAATATAGTTAAATGCACGCGCATAGCCAAGAAGAAATGTCATTTTCTTCCCGGCTGCGTATTGTATCAGTGATGATATAATTTAAAGCTGCCGGCTGCGTTATGTATTTATTTACGGTACGACCTTTTTGATTATTATTCCATGTCATAACCACCACTCATGTCACCGTCTCGATTATTGTGTTGGCTTGTTTTGCGGGCTTTGGCGTTACCGAAACTGTAAGATACGGTGAACTGCACTCTTCTGCCACCACCTTGTCTTTTGGTTTCTTGTATGAAATTTGAGCCATAAGTCATTTGATTCCATTTACGGGAATTGAGCAAGTCGCGTACATTTATCGAAAATGCCCAATCACCTATTGACTTTTTGATTCCTCCATCTATGTTGTAACGCGGCTCGCGTGAGCCTTGCGCTGTTATTTGGCGGGAAAAGTAACGTCCGTTAACTTGCAAATTCATGTTCCAAGGCAACTTAACGGATGCCATTATGTTGAAATTCCATGTGAAGTCGCTTTCTTCGTCCCCGGTTACCGGCTCCGACAATCCTTCGGGCAGGAAACTGAAGCCATCGAGCTTGTTATAGTACAGATTGACGGTAGTCGTCAGGTCGAGCCGCTTGAACAGGTTGTTTTTTGCCACAAATTCCACACCTGTTTCAAGTGACTTTGACACATTCTCATTGGTGCTGTTCATCACACCGTCGCGCAGGAAACTTATGCGTTGTATCACATCGTTGGTGGTACGGTAGTAACCCGACATTGAAACCATGTGGTTGGTCCAGTTTTTTATGTAATTAAGTTCGAATGCATTGGAAAATTGTGGTTGCAATTCAGGATTACCGTATGAAATGTTGGTCGGGTCGCTGATATCCACAAACGAGTTCAATTGTCCACCCCAAGGGCGACGTATGCGGCGTGTATAGTTGATTTGCATTTCATTGTCTTTGGGCAGGGCATACGAAATGAACAAGCTGGGAAATAATGCGAATTTGTTGGTTGTGAAAGGGTCGATTTCTGATTCCATGTCACCGTATGCGAGTGATTTTGCCTCATTGTGCCAAAATTCGCCCCGTAATCCGGCAGAGAAACTGAAATCACTGACTTTACCACCTAAAGTTGCATACAGTGCCTGTATGTTTTGGTCATAAATAAAGCGGTTGTATTGGTCTTCATCGATGGGCATGTTGTCAACGGAGTATCCGGTCCATGTTGTCAATGGGCTGTCCTCGTGGCTTAAAGTGCCTTTATATCCCGCTTCGATTTTAAACATATCGCTTATCTGATTGGAATAATCAAATTGGAATTCCCAGTTGTTGACCTTTATGTTGCTTTCTTGGTATTGCCAATATTCATCGATAGAGTCGGAATACACATATTGTCGATGATATGTTACATTGTTTGGCATACGCCACATATTATATGATACCGATGCCATTAAATTGTGGTTTTCTCCAAATTCATGAGAATAGTCAAGCGATACATTGCCACCTCTGCCGTTGTTGTCTTTGTCGCTGTTGCTGAAACCCGAAGTGAAACTGTTGGGTACAGAACTGTCGTAGTTGGTGAGGTTTTTTTCCCAACCGCCGCCCATCATGCCAAATCCTCCAAATGAAATTGCATCGTTTTCGGTAATGTGGTATGTCGCTCCGGCACGGAAGAATACCGAAGTGTTCCGCCGCTCGGTATCGGCAAGCGAGTTCAGATAAGTATCGTCATCGTATGTACGGTATGAATTATTGATGCCATTTCTATGGTGGCTGCGTAGGCCGATGTTGGCGTATGCGTCCCACTTGTTTATGTTGAAATTGATGTTAGTACCCACATTATATCCACCCTGAGTGTTGACACCGGCTTGTGCTCCACCGAAGTATCCGGCTTGCCGGTTTTGTTTAAGCACTATATTGATGATTCCCGATGTACCTTCTGGACTATATTTTGCCGATGGGTTGGTAATAACTTCTATTTTTTCGATGGTTTCGGCCGGAAGTTGTTCAAGAATTTGTGCACGATTGTCTGTTGTAAGTCCGGATGGCCTGCCGTTGATCCATATCGTCACCGATGAGTTGCCACGCAATGATATTTCGCCATCATCGTCTACTTCTACCGATGGGATGGTTTCGAGTATTTCACTTGCTGATGCACCGGCAGCTGCAATGTTTTGGTCGACATTGAACACCTTTTTATCGAGTTCAAATCGCATTTGCGACTTCATGCCCACCACTTCCACTTCATCAAGCATGAAAGTGTTCTCGTTTAATCTGACTACATTGAGATCAAGTGATTGGTTGGATGATCTTAGTGTGGCTTCAACCAATGTGGCATCATAGCCTATATAGGAAAATTTAACCTCGTAAGTTCCTGATGGTACATCTTTTAGTTTGAACGAACCCTTGCTGTCAGATAAAGTTCCTAACGGCAATTCCTTGTTGTTTTGTTTGTTGCTGATTGTAACATTGACAAATTCCATCGGTTCACCATTCGATGAATCCACCACTTTCCCCGTAATCTCACCGGCCACGGCCGTGTGATAAACAGACAATATTGCAACCAATAATGTCGCTCCTATTTTCCCCCTCATTTAATCACTTTCTTTGATCGATTCTAATTCTAAATTTCTGCTTTTCCACAAAAAAGCACGCTATATCATTAGATATACATAATATGAAATAGTTAAAACGATATTTTGCAAAAACAGCACTTTTTTTTTTGTTTTAATCAAAATTTGTAAGCAAATTTATGTTATGAAATTTGTTTATGCCATAGAAATGGCGATGTTTATGTTAAAATGTGGAATTAAGAATTGAAAAAGGAAAAGCAATTTGATTTTTCTTTTTCAATTCTAAGCTAAGTATTTATTATTTTGTTACGCTGTTTTCATCTGAGTTTTTTAAAGGCATAAAAATACATTATCAATGTTGCGCATACAACACCTACGCTGTCAGCAAACAGGTCGGTGGCATCCATGCTTCGACCAAGATTCATGTATTCTTGGAGAAATTCGATAATCCCTCCAAGGACGATTGCAGCCACTGATATCGCAATTGTTTTTTTTGCTTTTGGGCGGTGAGGGTATACGATTTTCCAATAATCGAACAGATAAGAAAGTGTCAATGCGAAGAACATTAAAAAATGCACCACCTTGTCGGCTCCTTCAAAATAAAAAATGCCGGGATCCTTGATCGGTTGCGGTGCCAGACAAAGATAAAGGACAACCAATGTAATTAATACCGAAAAGATACCAATTGGAATCTTTAGCAATAATTTAAGCATAATATCCATACTAATATTTCTCGATGCAAAAATAACAATATATGTTGTAAAAAGAAAAAGGATAGCGATATGTTCAAAATAATGTGTAGAAATAATATTTTGGTATTAAATTAGATGACGTGACCATGTACTTATGTGTCAAATGATTGTTAAATGTGTATCGGGTGATGCAAGAATTTTTTGATTCTCGGTTTTATAAACGTAAATGATTAATGAGAATACGTGATTATGAAAAATAAAATCTTCTATGCAATGTGCTTGGCAAGTGTTGCATTGGCTGCGGTTTCGTGTAACGATGATGACGATTATCCTTACACCATAAATGCACTTGTGACCGTTAAGCCGATAGAGGTAAACGATTGTTATTTCCAGCTCGATGAAATTACCACGCTTTATCCTGTCAATTTGTATGATGCACCATATGGAGATAAGGAAGTGAGGGCTTTGGTGAATTTTAGCGAGGCAGAGGGAACCACGGGAAATTTCACCAAAAATGTATATGTAAACTGGATTGACAGTATCAGGACAAAATCTACAGTTCCGACACTTGGAGATCTGAATGATGAAACATACGGTAATGATCCCATAGAGATTGTAAATGATTGGGTGACAATAGCCGAAGACGGATATCTGACGTTACGTTTCAGAGTATTGTCGCAGCAAACCGGCGGCATCCACTACGTCAACCTATTGACAGATGTAGATGAAAGCGACCCATATACTGTGGAATTAAGACACAATGCCATGGGAGATGTTTCGGGAGTGCCTACCGATGGAATGATTGCGTTCAACCTTAGCCAGTTGCCTGATACTAATGGCAAAACAGTTAAATTAACCTTACAATGGAAAGGTTATGAGATTGATAAGTCAGTGACTTTTGATTTTTGTACGCGTAAGAGTTCAACTTTACAGGAGGATACAGGAATCGAAAACAATGTACCAATTGATGTGAAATCAATCGGAGTGGATATAAAATAGACTTAGAATTACTTTCATTAATAATTTATCCAAGCAAACGTAGAATACAAAGAGGGATAAAAAGAGAACGACGCTTAACGCTTTTGTATATTGATGCCGTGTCTAGTGGGAATATTAAAGTAATATTGTATTTTTGAAGATATGAAAATAAAAAAGATATGAGATATTGTATTTTGTTAATGATTGTGCTGTGTTCCTTCTCGACACTGTTTGTTTCTTGCAGTAACGATGATGGGGCAATCGGTCCATTGACTGCCGAAAGCGTGAAAGGCGTGTATGACGGAACATTGGTGGTAGGAAGTGGAGAAGCTGAAAATGTGGTTTTGACAGTGGGTGACAGTATTGTAATCCCTGATTTTGCGGTCGATTCGATTGTCAGATATGCTGTGCCACAAGAATATTTCGATGAAGCTGTGGCATCGTTGAACGCGGTAGAATTGACGATAGATTATTCTGTGGAAATATTCGGATTGAACATGTTTATGGAACTATCGCCCCGGCCGCTGTCATTCGTTGTGGGGTATGGCGGCGTGGAACATGAAGTGGATGCCGTATTGTATGCCGACGATACCGGTGTTTATAATGGAAGCGACTATTCGCTTTCATTTGAGGTGCTTCTGAGTAGCATGACACTTGATGGAACTGATGTGTCTGTTTCTAAAAGCCTTTCATATCAGTTTGATTTGTATAAGACAGAGAGTGAATAAATATAATTTATAGGTTTATCTTGCCTAATCTAAAAACAGAGTAATGTTAGTTATAATTTGAAGGATGATGGAAGGTTGCATGGCGGGCAAAGCCTTATGCCATGCAACTTTACCCATTTTATATTTACAGAATTTGGAAAGGGATACGACTGCATATTGTAAAAAATAAGTAATGGCATGATTACCGGATGAAAGAAGAAGCTGTAGAACAGAAGCTGATAGAAGATGTCTGTGATGGGAATGCTATTGCTATGAGGAAGTTGTATGATTGCTATGCGGGCTATCTGACGGCAATCGCCACACGGTATATACCAAATGATGATGACTTGAAAGACGTTTTGCAAGAGAGCTTTGTGAAAATATTCACAGCCATACGGAATTTCAAGTATCAGGGACGTGGATCATTGAAAGCATGGATGTCAAGGATTGTCATCAATGAATCGCTCGATTATATAGACAGCCACAAGCGTGATGAGGCACTTGTACATGAAATTGGGGAGAATGACGATGATATTGATGATGTTGCCGATGACTGTGATTATCCCGATATAGGAAATGTGCCGATGGAGGTTGTGTATGACTTGGTAAGACATTTACCCGACGGGTATCGAAGTGTGTTTAATTTATATGTGTTCGAAGGTAAGAGCCATAAAGAAATAGCTCGGACACTCGATATAAAAGAAAGTACTTCGGCATCGCAATTGCACAGAGCCAAATCGATGCTTGCACGACAGATAAAAGAATATTTGACAACACACAAAGGAATTTAATGAAAATGGAAGAACGGTGGTTAAATGACTTGAAGAAACGTTCAAATGATTATGAACGTGATGTTCCCGCAGGTTTGTGGGATGATGTGTTGCAAACATTGAAAGAGCGAGGTGTAGTCAATGATAAACCCACTCGTAATATGGCTCTGTTATGGAGGCGTTGGGGTGTAGCGGCTGCTGCAATATTGGTGCTTGCCGTAATAGGATTCATTGCCCTGAACAATACCGTGGTGCAAGATGATGTGGCAAATGATAGCGTGGTGGCCGAGGTTGTTGATAACAGTGATGTTGAGGATGATGCCTTTTCATTGCCTGAAACACGGAAAAAACAAGCAGAACAGTTGGCAACAAATTCCATAGGCGTGGGGCATGTTGCAACAAATGGAATGGATGCTGTAATCATTGATGAAGATGATAAAATTGAACCGACAGATAACGATGTAGATACAGTTGCCACTGCCAAAAGCGACGACATGGTAGCTGTAGGCCGAATTGGAAGCGAGGGTGATGGAAATGGACAGAAGCGGTCGTTGTTGGATGGCTATGCAATGCCGAATCAATATAACGATCTTTACCGTCGCATGGAAATAAAATCGAGGCAAGACAATGCCAATCGAGGCAAGTGGAGTGCCGGCCTGTATGCTTCAAATATGTCGGGTGATAATAATTCATCGATTGGTTACGGAGATTTAAGTTTGACATCCAATCCGTTCAGTGTCATGCCAAAGCAAGAGAGTTGGACAACGAATGCCCTTGCCAATATATTGTTTAATAATCTTGATGAGCCGACAGAAACAGAAATCAGTCATCAATTGCCTGTGAAGATTGGTGCCTCGGTGAGGTATGCAATAACCAATCGTTGGGGTGTGGAAAGCGGATTGACATATACTCTGTTGAAATCAAACCTTACATCGGGTGGGGAATCTGATTATTATGCTACCAATCAGACACTTCATTATTTGGGAATACCTGTAAAATTGAATTTTGCCGTATGGCAGAACTCGCGTTTCCGTGTTTATGTAAGTGCCGGTGGGGTAATGGATATTCCGTTATCGGGAAAAGCTGAAACAAATTACATAAACAATGGATATGTTGTGGCTTATGAAAAAGAAGATATCAATATCGACAGGTTGCAATGGTCGGTAACCGGTGCTGTGGGTGTACAATACAATATCATCGGCAATATCGGGGTGTATGTCGAGCCTGGGTTTGCCTATTATTTTGATGACGGAAGCGATGTGCTGACCATATACAAGGATAAACCTTTTAATTTTGACTTGCAAGTAGGGTTGCGCTTCAGTTTCGAATAGATAATAACCATTCTTTCCAAAGGCTTGTACTTTTAAAAAACAGCACAGGGTCAATTATTACTTAATGAATGCCCTTATGTAGGGACATTTACTGAATATCCCTACAAAGTCGGTACGTCAAGGATGTGGAACGGTTCGACCGTGTTCTGGCAGATAGGCCGGGACGGCAATGTGCGTGCAGGCAAGATATGGGCTACGATGCCGTAACCAGGCACCGGATTAAAGAGCCTTTCAATCAAGTCAACTGGGTCCATTCTGTAAGAAAAGTACCGGATTTCCACATGAAGCAGTGCCTGTTCGGTGAACACCTGCTTTCGGACACCTCCACCACCAAGACCGCAAAGCCTGTAGCCATTTTTGAGAGCGAGAAGACGGCACTGGTTGCCGCCCTGTTCATCCCTGATTTTATATGGC